>NZ_JANSHW010000212.1:0-14322 GCF_047461815.1 Synechococcus sp. R6-10 | reverse complement strand
TGGCTTTTGAAGAGGAATCCGATCTGGAGATCCCCGATGAAGATGCAGAAAGGATCGCCACCGTGCAAGACGCTGTCAACTACATCCTCTCGAAGAAAGCTGCCTAATCTGCCTCCATACCCCTGGGCTAACACCGGACGATGGCTACTCTGGATCCCGCCACTGCTCTCAGGCCAACCCGCCGCGTTGTGATTACGGGGCTGGGCGCGGTCACCCCCATCGGCAACTCTCCTGCCGAGTTTTGGCAGAGCCTGCTGGCAGGGCGCTGCGGCATTGGGCCGATTACCCATTTCGATGCCTCCCGCCACGATTGCCGTATTGCCGGAGAGGTGAAGGGATTTGATCCCCTCGACTACTTGGATCGCAAGGATGTCAAGCGCACCGACCGCTTTGTGCACCTGGCGATGGCGGCCACCCGGCAAGCCTTGGAGGACGCTGACTTTCGCATCACCGCTCTCAACGCTGAGCAAGTGGGGGTGATCTTGGGCACCGGCATCGGCGGCATCCGCGTCTTGGAAGAGCAGCAGACCATCTATCTGCAGAAAGGGCCGGATCGCTGTAGCCCCTTCATGGTGCCCATGATGATCGCCAACATGGCTGCGGGTCACCTGGCCATTCATTTTGGCGCCAAAGGCCCCAATTCCTGCACAGTTACGGCCTGTGCCTCTGGCTCCAACGCCATTGGCGATGCCTTTCGGCTCATCCAGAGGGGAGAGGTGCAAGCGGCGATTACAGGTGGCACGGAAGCGGCGGTCACCCCTTTGTCCATGGCGGGGTTCAGTGCCATGAAGGCCCTTTCCACCCGCAACGACACCCCGGAGCAAGCCTGTAGGCCCTTTGATCGGGATCGGGATGGCTTTGTCATGGGGGAAGGAGCAGGGATCCTGGTGCTGGAGGAGTTGGAGCACGCCCGCGCCCGCGGGGCCAAGATCTATGCGGAGATAGTCGGCTATGGCCTCACCTGCGATGCCCACCACATGACCAACCCTGCCCCCGGCGGCGAGGGAGCGGCCCGGGCGATGCGGCTGGCCCTCAAGGATGCCGGGCTTCAGCCTGGGGATGTGCAACACATCAATGCCCATGCCACCAGCACCCCTGTAGGGGATATCGCCGAGGTCCAGGCCATCAAGTCGGTCTTTGGCGAGCATGCCCCCCGTTTGGCCATCAGCGCCACCAAGTCCATGACCGGCCACCTGTTGGGGGGAGCGGGCGGCATTGCCACGGTGGCCACAGCTTTGGCCATCCACCACGGCTGGGTTCCTCCCACCCTCAACTTGGACAACCCCGATCCCGAGTGCGAAGGGCTGGATTTTGTCCCCCACAAGGGGCGGCAGATGGCCGTTGAGGCCGCTTTGGTGAATGCCTTTGGGTTTGGTGGGCACAACGTCACGCTGGCTTTGCGCCGCTACTCTCCCGATTGAAAGGCTTGGCCTATGTCTTCTCCCGAAAGTTCGTCGCCCTCAGTTCGTCAACAAGCCTTGGCCGCTTTGACGGCGGAGCTGGCGCAGCAGGGTCACCCGCCCGAATATGCTCAGCACATGGCGGCGGCGGTTATTTTTCAAGCGGATTTGGATCTGTGTGCAGCTCAATTGGCGCGGGTGCTCAGTTGGCTGAAGCAAAACCATCCTCAGCTCTATCCAGAGGCAGTGCAATTGGTGGACGCCACTCGGGAAGAGTTCGAGCGTCGCGTCCAAAATGGATAGACAAGCCATCTGCTTTGATGCAGTTGGGTTGCGGTCGTTAGCAGAGGGTGATGTCCCCCCTATGGGACTGCAAGGGGTGATCTTGAGCTGGAGTGGAGTGGTGGCCGATGACGAGAACTTGCACCTGCAGGCCATCAACCAACTGCTGGTGGAAGAGAACCTGCGCCCCTGGAACCTGTGCTGGCCCAAGTCTGGATCCCCTGGGCAGCGGGAGCTTTACCGGCTGCAATACCTGGGCCGACCGGATCGAGAGCGCCTGCCGGCTCTGTGGGGGGAGCAGGGGCGGGTGCTCAGCCCCAAACAACTGGAAGAGCTGCTGAAACGCAAGGCCCTATACTACCGACAGGCTTTGCAGGGGCAGAGGGAATTGCCTCTCATTCCCGGTTTGGCGGAAACTTTGGAGACGCTGGAGCGGCTGCAACTGAAGGTCGGCCTGCTGTGCGGCCAATCGGCAGCCGAGGTGGCCGCTTTTCTGGAGCGTTTCCAGTCCTGTTGCCCGGCCCTGATACAGTTGACCGATGGGGGATCCTACCGAGTGACGGGGGATGATGCAGGCCCAATGCTTTCCCCAGGACACTTGCACCGCCTGCTTTTGCAGCGGATGGAATTGCCTGCCCAGGAGTGCTTGAGCATTGAGGCCACCTACCCCGGCATTCAGGCAGCCCGTTCGGCAGGGATCCCAGTCCTGGCGCTGGCTACCTTCTTTCCTCTGCACATGCTGCAGCGGCGGGCCAATTGGGCGGTGGACGGCTACCACCAGGTGGAATGGGATCGCATCCGGAACTGGTTTGCCGGCGGGCAAGACCGTCCTTCGACCCCAGTTGAAGGAGAGGCGGAGGCCGGTTCCTTCAAGGGATCCCAGGGAGGTCAGCCCCAGCCCTAGGGCAGGATCAGCATGCCATCCCCAAAGGAATAGAAGCGATACCCCTGGTCGACGGCCTCTCGGTAGAGATCCAGCAGCCTTTGCCGCCCGATCAGCGCAGCCACCAGCATCATCAGGCTGGAGCGGGGCAGATGAAAATTGGTGACCAGTCCTTGAATCACCCGCCAGGAGTAGCCGGGGTAGATGAATAGATCGCTTTTCCCCTGCCAAGGCTGCAAGGTGCCAGAGGCTGCCGCGGTTTCCAAAGAGCGCACCACGGTTGTTCCCACCGCGATCACCCGCCCCCCTCGGGCTTGGGCTTTTTGGATGGCTGCCACCGTTTCTGCCGGCACCTTGAGCCACTCGCTGTGGAGACGATGTTCGGTCACCTGCTCCGCTTCCACCGGTCGGAAGGTACCCAGGCCGATGTTCAGGGTGATGTAGGCCGTTTGGATCCCTTTTTGGGCCAGCCGCTCCAGCAGCTCCTGGGTAAAGTGCAGCCCTGCCGTGGGAGCAGCCACCGAGCCGGGGTGTTTGGCCCAGAGGGTTTGGTAGTCTTCAGGGCGAACTTGTCCTGAGCCCGGGGATCCGGAAGCCTTGATGTAGGGAGGAAGCGGGATCCGGCCCACCTGTTCCAGGATTTCCTCAAAAGGTTGCGCCCCTTCCCACTCAAACTGCACCACTCGCCCGCCGGTTTCCAGATCCAAAGCCAGAACGGTGGCCCTCAGCCCAGAGGGGGATCCCTGCTTGCTCCAAAAACCAATCCGATCCCCCACCTTCACCCGTTTGCCCGGCCTGACCAAAACCCGCCAGTTCCACGCCTGATCCGGCAGAGGTTGGGCGGCGGCAGGGATCCCTTCCAGACAAGGCTCCAGCAGCAACACTTCGACCCGCGCCCCGGAGGGTTCCTTGGCCCCGAACAGGCGGGCCGGGATCACCTTGGTATCGTTGAGAACCAGCAGATCCCCCTCCCGCAGGTAGTCAGGCAGATGGCAGAAGCGGCGATGCTCGTGCCTATCCGGGTACACCACCAGCATCCGCGCCTGATCCCTGGGCTCCACCGGCGTTTGCGCAATCCGATCTGGAGGGAGGGTGTAGTCGTAGGAAGCTGTGAGCAGATCCGGATTGGGCTCCCTATCGCCCAAAGGCTCAGCCTCACCGGGGGGAGCGGCAGCAGGCGAAAAAGAGTCAGGCATGGAGATGAATCAAGATGGGGTTCTACGTGGATCCAGCATAGCCAACCGGATCCCGCCAACCCTCTCCCTTTTGAGGGAAGCAGCTAAACCTTGGCCACCACCACCTGCTGCGGCTGATCCTGATACTTGCCGGCGCGGTCGGCGTAGGTCACTTGGCAGGGATCCCCTTCCAGAAAAAGAAGCTGTACCACCCCTTCGTTGGCGTACACACGGCAGTCGGCGCTGGAGGCGTTGGAAAACTCCAGGGTGAGATAACCCCGCCATCCCGCCTCAGCGGGCGTCAGGTTGGCAATCAGGCCCACCCTGGCATAGGAAGATTTGCCAATGCAGATCACGGTAATGTTATCCGGAACTTGCAGCCGCTCCAAAGACACCCCCAACCCATAGGAGTGGGCCGGGATGATAAAGTAATCCCCCATCTCGTCGTGGTGCAGCTCCACCGCTTCCAGATTCTTGGGGTTAAACCGCTTGGGATCCACCACCGTGCCGGGCACATGGCGAAAGATCTTGAACTCCACCGGCGACAGGCGGATGTCGTAGCCGTAGGAGGACAGCCCGTAACTCAAAACAGGCCGAGATTCAACAGCGCGCACCAGCTCAGGACAGAAGGGCTCAATCATCCCTCGCCGCGCTTGCTCACAGATCCAGCGGTCGTTTTTCAACATGGCTACAGCCGGCTTCCTGGAGAGTGAGGGCACATCTGGTGGACAAGCTCCAGTCTTATTGGGACTCCGCCCCCCTGACGCGACCCGTGTTGCCTAGGTCTTTCGGAGCGGAAACTGTTTGCGCTAGCGGTGCGGAGCAACATGGGCTGCTGTAGGCATAGCACCTGTGCCGCTGACTTGAGGGGGATCCAGAGAGCAGGCAACATTCGCATCGGCAGTGCGGAGCCCTGGGCCTGGGATGCCACGTAGGCGCAGCTGCGTGATCAAGTCCGCCCGCTCCAGAAACGAATCTGGCATCTCCGGCCCGGTGATCACCATGTCCATGGAGATGGGGCGTTGGTCGATTAAGCTCAGCACTTCCGCTTCTGGGATCAGGCCCAACTTCACAGCCAAGCTCAGCTCATCCAACACCACCAAGTCATAGCGGCCACTCCTGACAGCCTCCTGGGTAAATTGCCACAGCTCATCCAATGCCACCCGCTCCTCAGGCTCTAGGTGAGGTGTATCGATGCAGCGGTGCAGGCGACAACGAACCCACTCCAAGGATCTGCCCAGGGAGAGACGATTTTCGGGCCCCTGATTGATCCCACCCTTGAGAAATTGCACGATCAGCACCCGCGTTCCCTGGCCTGCCAAGCGCATCGCCTGAGCCATGACGGGCGTAAACATGCCCCGGCTGGGGTGGGTGTAAAGCTGCAGGGATCCCTGGGGAACCAACTGGGCGGAGAGGGATCCATTCTGCTGAAGGAAAAGCTCGCCGGCAGCAGGGCTGGCTTGAGCCGCAGGCTGTTTGGCGCGGGCTACAGGAGCAGCATCCTTGGAGGAAGGCATAGGATTTGGAGAAGCAGTGCAAACCACGTTCTATCTCGCGAGCAGGCTAGAGAACACGGCCCTAGGTTATAGGGCCTACAAGTGGTGGAGAGCGTCGGCTATGGATTCCATGAAACACCACCTGTGCGTATCCGTCAATGAGTCGGTTCTGCTTCCGGCCAGCATACAAATCATCCTAAATAGAGTAATAGAAAATACAATCCTTGCCCATCCTAGCCTTTTGGCACAAGAGGCAATACCTGAAAAGCTTTGACAGGGGATCTCAATAAAATTTCAGGCCTAGCCCAGAAGCTTGTGTGTGGGGCTATCTCACTTGAGTATAGAGGTGCTCTATAAAAATTTGAGAAAAAGATCAATTTCTTCCAAATAAGATTAACTCTCACAAACAGGAATGCCAGTACCAGCAGCCCACCCACGAGAGAGGAGCAAGGGTCAACCTACCCCAAAAGCCTTGTCCACCAGGAGAGATAGTCATTTTTAAAATAGCTATACATTTGGTCGGGAGCCGGGTAGGCCTACACATTAGCGAACATTCGTAGTAGAGAGAATTGTAACCAAAAGTCCAAGGAGTTAATTTCTAACCTCGAGAGTGAAGAAATATAAATTCGTCAATCATCTTCGTCAAAAAATGGATTATTGACAATACTTTTTTGAAAACCAGCATCTGATTTAGCAGAAGCGTAAAGAATTGCGTGCCTTTTATACTCTGAGGTCGTCTTCTTCAAGAGATCGCCTCTTTGATCATTTTTCTTACCGGTCTCAAGGCCAATGTTTTCTACTTAATTTAATCTCTATTTCTGTTATGAGAAATGAGCATTGGGCGTTCAGTTTGGATCCCACTTAAAATTGACCTGAAAAAGCTCTGGGGCTTTGGGTGCTGAGATTGCCGGGATCCCATTGCGCAATCAAAGCCGAGTCCTTCCTCTGGCGAGGAGAGATTTTTGTTGAGAAGGTAGATCCAATCCTGGAGAATACCTGCCCCCTCCTCCAATCAGCCAGGAAGTCCAGGGATCCCACCCTCGATCCCTGGATCAAAGGGAAAAGACTCCATCCCGCCGGCACAAAAGTTTTCTGTCACCGACTTGGGCTTGGGAAAAACCCTAGGCCATTGTGAACTCGGGGTGTACGCCGCCGGGATGGACTGGGATCCGTCTCGCTGTTGAGTGGGCTGGCTTCTGGGTGTCGGTGTTCCCAATTGACGGCTTCTCCCCCCAGCACCAAGGTGGAAGCATTGCCCCCATCCAAGTTCAGGGCATGGCGACAGCCCAATTGCTGCATCAACTGCGCCATCTCCAGCAGGGTAAGCCCTTGGTTTTCCTGGGCATTGCCGGCGGTCACCAGCAGCAAATGTCCGCTGTCCAGTTGGCCAATGGCACTGCGGGCGGCTCGCTGCCGGCGAAAGAGGGGTTGAAATGCCTCCAATCGGGCATCCAAAACCACCTGTCCATCCAAGAGCAAGAGCGGCCCTGCCCCTAGGATGTGGGGATAAGCTTCCAGCTCGGGCGGATCCAAGCGCAGATAAAAGCTGAGGCGATCCCCAGGAACCAGCTTGCGGGCTTCTAGGGCACCTTCTAGCCCCCGCCCTGCCAATACATACCCCTCACTGGGAATCTGTACCGTTAAACTGCCGGCCAGGCCAGCCATCAGAATCTCTTGCACCCGATCCTCCCGCACCATCACGAGCATTTCGTCGTCCGTTTGGGTGGTGTAGGTGGATCCCCAGTCGGGGGTAAACTGGGAGATGCCGGGCAGGATATAGCCTGTATTGATGCCCACCACCGGGATCCGGTCCCCAATGGCATTGCGCAGCTCTGCTTGCATCCGCAAACGGGCAAAGCGCACGGATCCCCCTTCTTGCCCTGCCGTCCCATCCGACCAGGCGATGACCCCACGACCCAAAATGGGGCTGGAGATCCAACGGCCATCCCGACGAATTGCCCCCAGCGGCTGACGGGTGTTGCGGTTGAAAAACCCACCGTTAATGGCGGCTACTGCTCCCTGTTCGGGGCCAAAGGAAGACAGCTCCCCCAGACCCACCAGCCCCGCAGGTGCAGCCCAGATAGGCCGCAGTTGGCCCGCTGCGAGAGAAATGACCACGATAGAAACGGGGATCCGATTGTCTCCAACCCAAACCTCCTTCTGGTACAAAGGGATCCCTTGCACCACCCGCACCGGCTGCACACCGAGGGTCACCTGAGCTTGAGCAGCCACGCTGGGCAAAAAGAGAGCAGCAGTGCAGGCTAACCCCCAGCCCATGACCCAGGCGCTCAGCTTGGTTTTGGACATGTCTTCACGTCTTTAGGGCTTCACCATTGTCATTGGGAGATGATTATCCCCCTGCGGCAAAGGTTCCCATCACAATGAGCGACAACAGGATCCCGGGAAAGAGCAGCGTCACCAAGATCAGCAGTTCGGATAGGGTCATTGGGGAATGCTACCTACTTAAGGATTGAGCCAACACAGCAGCCCTAATTTTCACCCTAGCGATCCTATGGAAGTGGCCCAGGATCCCTTTGGGATCCCTTAACACTCGATCACCGGTTTGGCTGCCCGTGCACGCCATCTCCGGCAGTATCCTGGCAAGGGGAAAGCCTCATCCAACGGTTCCTATGGGCATCCAAGGCAAACGCATTGCCGTCGAACCCGGCCATCTTCGCCCCTGGCTCAAAGAGGCTGTTTTGGCAGGGGGTGGCGAAATTGTGCCCCTGGCAGAAGCAGAAGCCTTGGTCTGGGCCGATGCCTTTGATGTGCCCGGCCTGAAGTGCTGTCTGGCGGAAGGGAAAGGGATCCGCTGGGTGCAGTTGCCCTGGGCGGGGGTAGAGCCTTTTGTCCGGGCAGGGGTTTTGCATCCTGCCTATGTGTGGACTTGTGGCAAGGGAGTCTATGCTCAACCGGTGGCAGAACATGCCTTGGCCTTGACCTTGGCCAGCTTGCGCGACTTGAAGATCCGCGCCTTGGCCCAAACTTGGCAGGAGGGCTCCGGTACCAGCCTCTGGGGTAGCCGTGTGGTCATTTTCGGGGCCGGGGGCATCGCCCAAGAGTTGATCAAGCTGTTGCAGCCTTTTCAGTGCTCCATCGACGTGGTGCGTCGCAAGGCGGATCCCTTGCCGGGGGCCACGCGGGTGGTGACACTCGCGGAACGGCAAACGGTGTTGGCAGGGGCAGATGTGGTGATCCTGGCTTTGGCCCTCACGCCGGAAACCGAGGGGATCATCGCCCAAGCTGAGTTGGAGCAGATGGGATCCCAGTGTTGGTTGGTGAATGTGGCGCGAGGAAAACACATCGTGACCCCCGACTTGGTGGCCGCCCTGCAGCAGAGGGTCATTCGCGGGGCTGCCTTGGATGTCACGGATCCCGAGCCCCTACCGGATGGGCATCCCCTCTGGAGCTTGCCCAACTGCCTGATTACCCCCCACACTGCTCTTACCGATGCCATGATTGTCCCAGCCCTCTCTAAGCGGGTGCGAGAAAATGTGCGGCGCTTCCGGGCCGGGGATCCCTTGCTAGGGGTGGTGGATCCGGTTTTGGGGTATTGAGTCCTCTAGCCCCCCTCCCTTGGGGAGCCTGGGATCAGAAACATTTGACGCCAAACCCTACTGCGGAGCCATCTCCTGCACGCGGGCAGCAATGGCCTCTGCCATCTCCTGAGTGCCGACGGGATCCCCTGTGGCCAGGTCATAGGTGACCTGCTTGCCCTCGGCGATCACCGCCTGCACCGCCGCCTCCACCCTTGCGGCAGCCTCCCGCTCTCCTAGGTAGCGCAGCATCATCGCCCCGGAGAGGATCAGAGCGCAGGGGTTGACTTTGTTTTGGCCGGCATATTTGGGAGCAGAGCCGTGAATGGCCTCAAAAACCGCAATGCCGTCGCCGATGTTGGCCCCCGGCGCCACCCCCAGCCCGCCGATCATCCCCGCGCACAAGTCGGAAATGATGTCCCCATAGAGGTTGGTGAGCACCAGCACATCGTAGAGCTGCGGCTTTTGCATCAGTTGCATGCACATGTTGTCCACGATGCGATCTTCAAACTCGATGTCGGGGTACTCCTGGGCCACCTCCCGTGCCACCTGCAAAAACAAGCCATCGGTGAACTTCATGATGTTGGCTTTGTGCACTGCCGTCACCTTCTTGCGGCCATTCTGGCGGGCGTACTCAAAGGCAAATTTGACAATGCGGCGGCTGCCGAAGTCCGAAATGGGCTTGATGCCAATGGCGGATCCCTCGCGGATGGGTTTGCCGGAGAGGCGCATCATTTCCTCCCGCGCTTGGATGGCTTCCGGCGTGCCCCGTTCAAACTCGATCCCGGCATAGAGATCTTCAGTATTTTCCCGCACCACCACTAGGTCAATGTCTTGAAAAGGGCTTTTGACACCGAGCATGGATTTGGCCGGGCGCAGATTGGCGTAGAGATCCAGCTCCTTGCGAATGGCTACGTTGACCGAACGAAAGCCAGTACCTACGGGAGTGCCAATCGGCCCTTTGATCGCCACTTTGGTTTCCCGAATGGACTCCAACACCTGGGGCGGCAAGGGGGTGCCGTATTTCTCGATCACCTCCACTCCTGCTTCTACCGGGATCCATTCGAACCGAACCCCAGTAGCCTCCAAGACCGTGGTCATCGCCTTGGCCACTTCCGGGCCGATGCCATCCCCAGGGATCAAAGTCACACGATAGGCCACAGATGCTTCTCCTCGCAGTGTTAACGACAGCGCAAAAACTCCGCCTTGCCGGCGTGAGAGGATCCCTCCACCAGACAGGTTAGAGAACCGGGAACCCTTGAGCTTAAACGACTATAGAACAGGTTGAGACTGAAAATGCTGCGTCTGCTACCTCAGAAAAGGGGGGGCTAGCCGCAAGATCGGGGACTCGGCGGCAGAGGGACTCGCAGCTCTACAACTGTGCCACTGCCAAAGCGGCGATTACGCCAAGCAATGCTTGCCCCGATCAACTCGGCTCGGTAGCGCATGTTGAGCAACCCGTGTCCATGGCCAGACGGCTGGGCGGGATCCGCCCCACTCTTGGACGCCGGCATACCGCAGCCATCGTCGATGATCTTCAGCTCCAAGTGGGTGTAGGGAGCCTGAGGGTTGATAGAGGAACCGGCGTCCTGTTGAACCTTGGGCTGAATGATGAGATCGATGCGCCGTGCCCCCGCGTGTTTGACGATGTTGTTCAGAGCCTCCTGCACGATGCGGAAAATGTTGCTCTGGCAGGTGGGGCTGAGACGGGAGAGCAGGCCATCGGCTTGGTTGTCGAAACGGGTGAGGAGAGGATGGGGGGAACGTTGGGCGGCCCGTTCCAGGAGACTGCGCAGAGCCGGGCCAAGGTTAAAGGCCCGCATGGCCGTCGGCTGCAAATCTTCCACGATCCCGCGCAATTCGGCCATGGTCTCTCGCAGTTGGGCGCTCATGGCCCGCAACTGAGCCTGTCCGGCTGGGCCAATGGTCGGATCGCCGGATAGCTCTTGGATCTGGCGAGACAAAGCTCCCAGATCTGCCAAGGTTTGGTCGTGCAAATCGGCGGCCAACCGACGACTTTCCGCCTCTCGCCCCTCGGTTAGGCCCCGCAAAGCTGCTGCCGTCGCCTCCTGACGGCGAACCTGCTCGTAGAAAGAGGCCCGCTGCAAGGCTACTGCCGCAATGTCCGCCAGCGCGTTCACCAAGTCCGTATCTCTGGGGGAAAATCCGGCGGCTTCTGAGGCGATATCGGCGGTTTTGCTTCCCCGAACTGCCGGCTCAAACGGCGGCATGAAGGCGCAAAGCACCCCGGCCACCTGGCGAGCATCGGTGACTATCGGCACACCCAACAGGGAGCGGATGCCCTTTTGCAGCAGATGGCGGCGGGCGTGGGCAGACAATGGGAAGGTGTTGACATCTGGAATCAGCAGCGTGTTCAGGTGGCTGTAGCAATTGACCCAGAGGAGCTGGCTTAGCTCAGGGGGCAGCGTCTGTCCCCTTTGGGAAGGGATCCCCGGCTGACGGCAATACTCTTGGATGATGGCCAGAGGTTCTGCAGGAGCGCCGGCCAAGGGTTGCTGAGCCAAAGGACTCCGTCCCGCCTGTGGTGGGGCTGTTGCTCTGCCTACGGCAGGGGAAGGGGAACCGCAAGGCTGTCGCGACGAGGCTGCGAACGGCTCATGGCCACTGCAGGGCGCCACAAAACTGCACCGCTCAACCTGCAAAGCCTCTGCCATGCCCTCGAGGGCAATCTGCACCACCTCCTGGGGATTGTAGGTGCCGCTGAGGCGCTGGGCAATCTGGCGCAAAAGGCTTTCCCGCTGGGCAGAGCTACGGGTTTGCTCGTAAAGCCGCGCTTGCTTGAGGGCGATCCCCGCCTGCTCGGCCACGGCTTCTGCCAACTCCAGATCCTCCGGCTGCCAAGGACGAGGGGTCAGGGAATCGCTGCCAGGGTAGCGGATTAGGGCAATGCCCCCCAACAGTTCTTGGGGCCTGTCCGGATGCTCAGAAGCAAATAGGGGCACCAACAACAGCCCACTCCCCTGGCTCTGAGGCTTTAGATCGGCCCAGGACTGAGCCGTCTGCGGCTCCGGCACCACCACAGGCCCCCTCAAGGTGGCGAGCAAACTGGCCCCCAAGCGCAACTTGGCTCGAATCGTCTCCGGCAAGTCCGGCGGGATCCCAGGCTCAACCCAGGGGCAATCTGGGGATCCCACCAACGGCCCCCTTGTCGGCAACAGAGTGTCCAGCAACGACTCCGTCCCGCCCACGCGAACGGTGGGGGAAAGCTGCGGCGCATAAAGGCCAACAGGGTGTAGCAGCTCCTGCTCCGGCTGCCAGAGGGCCAAGATACACACATCTGCCTGAAAAGCCGCCCCGATCTGCTGGGTGATCGCATGGAAGAGGGTGGTGGGCTCCAGGCTGGAGCGAATCGCCGCCGTGATCGAGTGCAACAGAGCCAGCCGTTCCGTCTGCTGATGGGCATGCTCGAACAGGCTGGAACGGGTGAGGGCAATGGCCAGTTGAGAGGCCACCGAGCGCAACAGCTCGATCTCCTCCGGCTGCCAAAGGTGGGGTGTGGTGACGTACACTCCCAACAACCCAATCATCTCCCCTGGCTCTGCAGCCAAACCGGGCCGTCCCCCATCCTTCCCGCCAACCTCCGAAAGCCCTACTCCTGCCGAGCCCACCGACTGCACCGGGATCAGCACCGCCGAGCAAGCCTGCAGCGCCTGGAGAGCGGCCAACCCCTCTGGGGTCAGGAGATCTCGATCCGGCAGCAGAGGCAAGGCTATTTGCACCACCTGCCCCGTCCGCAGGCGCTCGCACAGCGAGCCAAAGTCCTGGATCCGGTACACCTCTCCTAGGGAGGGGGTTAGCCCAGGGCTCAGGGCCTCATGGCTGACCCGAACCGTCTGCTGATCCGGGCTGAGACTGTAAAAACAGCAGCGGCTCAGCCCCTTCACCCCTTTCGAGAGAAAGGCCTGCTGCAGCTCCTTCAGGGCAGTGCTGACGATTTGATCCCACTGCAAAAAGCGGTGAACAGTGCTGGTGATGCGGTTGAGCAGCGCCTCCCGCACCGCCTGCCGTCGGCTGCGCTCCAGCAGCTTGGCATTGATGATGGCGCTGGCGATATAGGAACAGAGGAACTTCACCACTTCCAGAAAGCTGGCTTCCAGAGGTGTCCGGCTCAACAGAGCCAAAGCCCCCAGCCGCTCCTCCCCCCGGTTAATCGGGTAGGCAACAAAGCCTCGCAAGCCATTGGCCTTCACCCACTCCGGGGCGGGCATCCAGGCTTCTTGGGCGGGATTGTTGCTCAAAAGCGGCAGCCCCTCCTGGGCCACCCGTCCTAAAGGGCTGTCGTCAGGATAGATCCGCTGAATTTGGTCGTGAGCAGGGCTGAGCAGGCCGGCATGGGCCACCGACTGAAAACATCCTTCCTGCGGGTCGAAAATCCAAAGGCGAGCTGAGGCCGCGCCCAGGCGATTTACCATCTGCTGTACCAAGGTCTGGGCCAGCTTGAGCACACACTGCTCCAGCTCCCCCATCTCTACAGAGTCCGAAGAGGATGGGGAAGATAACTGAGAAGAGAGCAGCACCAGTTCTTGGACAATTTGGTTTGCAGCCTGTAGCTGGCGTGACAGCATGGGATCCCATCGCGGCAGCGGTGCGGAGCACTTTCAACAGAGGCAACCGAAGGCATGACAGCAAGAGATAAACTTCCATCAACAAGAAACCAACTTCTGCACAGCCTCTAACCGCCCCAAGGCCCAGCCCCGCCGCTGCAGAAGCGCAAAAGATTGCAGCAAATCCGGCCCCTGCAGATCCCCTGTCAGGGCGGCCCGCAAACTCTTCATCAGCAGGCCCTTTTTCATGTTCTGGGCTTTGGCCACCTGATCCACCAGCGGTTTTAAGCTGTCCGCCGAAACCTGGGGCAGCTCGGCAGCAGCCAACGTGGTGGCCATTGCAGCCATAGCCTCTGCCACCCCATGCAGGCGCAACTGTTCCAGAGCTGGCAACGTGTAGCTGAGGGGCTCCTGAAACAAAAAGCGGCTGAGCGGAGGAGCCTCTGCCAGGCGGTCGATACCATCGGCAATCAGGCGGGCCACATCTTCCAACCAGGTGGGATCCGGCACTCCGGAAAGGTCAAACCCTGCCGCCTGCCAAAAGGGGGTGAGCCGCTCCACCAGTTCTGGCGGGGAAAGCTGCTTGATGTACTGGCTGTTGATCCAGTTGAGCTTGTCCCAGTCAAAGCGGGCAGCCGCACGGTTAACCCGGTCAAAGTCGAACAGCGCAGCCGCCTTTTCCAAAGAGAAAAGCTCTTCCCCATCCGGGGGCGACCAACTGAGCAAAGCCAAATAGTTCTTGAGAGCTTCCGGCAAAAAGCCCAGTTGCTGGAACTCTGCTACCGAAGTTGCTCCATCCCGTTTGGAGAGCTTTTTCCCCTCCGGGTTCAGGATTAAAGGAGAATGGGCGAACTGGGGAGGTTCGTAGCCAAGAGCGCGGTAGAGCAAAATCTGCTTGGGGGTATTGCCGATGTGATCTTCGCCGCGAATCACATGGGTGATGCCCATGTCAATATCATCCACCACCACCGCCAAGTTGTAGAGA
>NZ_JANSHW010000211.1:0-3053 GCF_047461815.1 Synechococcus sp. R6-10 | reverse complement strand
GCTTGGTAAAGCAGCACAATCACCTGGGGGGGCAAGTCTTCTGGGCTAACCCAAGACAACCCCTTCTCAGCCTGGGATCCCCCGCTAAGCAATACATCCCGCGCCTCATTCAGCCGCGCCAGTTGCGCCTCTAGCAAGGGTCTTTGTCGCTCGTCCTCCAGTTCTGCGAGGGCAGTACTGAGGGTTTGGTATTCCTGAAACAGTCGCCCCCGGATCTGCCGCTCGGTTGCGTCCGGCGGAAGGTTGAGAATCTGAAGGGCTTCGGCGGTGTTCATCATGGGCTCTGATTTATTCAAAATCATTGCCTAGACTAGCTGCTTTGAGAGTCTCTGGAGAGAAATTCTCCTATGATCGTGGCTGCCCGCTTTCTCGGCCAGAAGAGAGGGTGGACTCACCGTTCGCGCCAGCGGGCCGGAGGCCTTGTGCGGCGATGATGACTTCCATCTTGGGGCTGCTCAGCAGGGGAATTGACCTGGGGTTGGTCAGATAAAGAGGGAAGGGGGAAGCCCAACTCAAAAGCCTCTCGTGCCAGCAAAGCCAGCAGAGATGGATTCAACTGGGCGCGTTTCACCCGCTCCTTGAGGCGATTCCACAGGTGTGCTCGGTGGATGCGTTCCAACTCTTCTCGCTGTTCACGTATCATGTTGTTCCCACCTCTCTTGTATCAATCCTAACTAAGCAACAGGGGAGCTGGTGTCAGGGAACTTTGATGGATTTTAGGAGATGGGATCCTCATTTTCTCCGAGTTGACCCGCCGGGATCCCTGGGGTTGCCAGCAGGGAACACCATCCACATCTGTAATTTCTTGTGTTGCAGCAAGCCCGTCTTCGGAATGTACAAGGGCGGGATCCGACAGTTTTTCTAGGGACATTTTGGGATCCCTGCGCGCCTTAGAGGTCTTCCACACAGGGAACTGCGGCCTTGACAGGGCCAGCTTGCCCCAATCTATCCAAAAAATGCTGCAGGAGCTGAAAACCGGGTGGGTTGAGGCTGTAGTAAATCCAGCGCCCCTGCTGGCGAGCATTGACCAATTTCGCATCCCGCAGGGTTTTTAGGTGAAACGAGAGCTTGGATTGGCTCACCTTCAGCTCCTCGCAGAGATCACAAACACACAACTCACGCCCCTGCAGCAGTTGCAGCACGCGCAGGCGAATCGGGTCAGAGAGGGCGTGGAATCCCTCCCGCACCTGCTCATCTGTCAAATTCCCCTCTACCTCAACCAGGAACGAAACCATCATTCAACCAGGGTAGCAGGAGTTTTGCGCTGCGGCTGCTGATGGATTCGATGGCAGGGGAAAGGCGCGACAATCAACCAGTTTGGCAGCATCTCACTCGAAGGCAAGCAAATACAGACCTTCCGGTTCAGAAGGGATCAGTTGATACGGATTCTTCTGATTGGCCTGTTCACAGAGATTGGCAAAAGACTGCAAACCTTCCAAGCGTTCCGTGAGTTCGCTGAGGGTATCGAGGTACTCCGCCAAGCCCGCTTGAGTCAGGTACCAAGATTTGTCCAGCTCTCGGAAATAGGTCATGTAAACTACCCGACCCTGACTGCTTCGCAGTACAGGGCAGGCTTTCGGTAGCCCTGTAGTTGGCAAGCCAACCACGTTCGCGAAGCGAGCCGTAGGCTTGACCTCTAGGCTGGTTTACAGCAGCCCCCAAAAGCGCAATCACATTTGCACCGTTAAAATCAGCATCCCCTTCCCAACCACAATGCCCGCACTTAAATCCCTTCCCATCCCGGTACGACTTACCAGAGTCGGGATGAATGGGCAAGCATTTGTGGCAAGTCTGTGAGGTATAGGCCGGTGGTACAGTTACCACTTTCTTCACAAGCTCTCCACAGTTTCGCTGAAATCAATCACTGGGATCCGTTATGCGAGAGACACAGTTGCACCGGCTATGGCTGGTGTTGCTGGAAAAAGCTGCTTTGAATCATCTGTTGAAAAGCCTGGGCTGCTCGCGAAGTGTGCAGAACCCTCGCGAGAGCATCTACAAACGGCTCATCAATCTTTTGCCAAGACGGAGACGTTAATCCCGACACAGGGATCCAATACGAGCTTGGCAGGTGGCGATTTCTTGGGGGGTGAGGTTGTCCCAATTGACGTCGCGGCGCAGCACCAAGCCATTGTGCCCAGTGATGAAACGGGGCAGCTCTGCTTGGTCGATCACGCTCAGATCCCGCATGTGATAGGTAGTGTAATAGGTAACATCTGGGCTCTCGAAATCCACGTCGATAAGGGTGAGGGTCTTGCGGGGGGGCAGAGGGCTGCCCAAGAGGGGACGAGGGCCAGAGCCGAGAATGCCGCAGTGAAGCAGTTGCAGTTGCCCTTTGTGGCCAGGGTAGTAGCCGTGGTCGTGGCCGCTGATGTAGGTGTGGACGCGGTACTTCTCCAGCAGAGCCCGTTTGGCATCCGCCTCCAGCAGCACTTCTCCCGGATCGTCGCGCCCGACAGTGATGGCGTAGAGGGGCAGATGGCCGATGACAATGCGCAACTTGGCCTTCTGAGCCCGTTCGCTGGCCAGAGCCGCTTCCGCCCAGGCCATTTGTTCGGGCGGGATGTAATTGCAGGTGGCATCCCAGACTAGGTAAAACACATCGTCTTTTTCAAAGGTGTAGTAGAAGGGAAAGTCCCCCCGATCCACAAAGTTCAAACCTGGGTCGTGGGCCGGATCGTTCCAAAACTCGCGGGCCAGATCCCGTTCTTTTTGAAAGAGAAAGCCGCCCCGCGTGGTGCGGGCACAGGAAGCATCGTGATTGCCCAAGGTAAAGCCGTAGGGAAGTTTGGCCGCACGGATTGGGCCAGCCACATGCCGGTCGAAGGCTGCCCACATGGCGCGAATGCGCTCCTCCGACAGGCGGGGATCCTGACCGGCCACCATATCTCCTCCTCCCAAAACAATATCCGGCTGAAGATAGGGGATGAGGCCGATGCCCCGATCCACCTCTGGGTCGTATTCCACCGAGCCGTAGATGCCGTTCATGTCACTGATGACCAAGAGGCGCAGATCTCGGCGGGGGGGGATGTAGAGGCCATGGGGGGCATCTGGAT
>NZ_JANSHW010000210.1:0-6983 GCF_047461815.1 Synechococcus sp. R6-10 | reverse complement strand
GGGGTCGGTGTGGGCGTGGCTGTCGGTGTTGGGGTTGGTGTTGGGGTCGGTGTGGCAGTGGGCTGGGCGGCCTGCACCTGGAAAGACCACTGCTGGATGGCAGTGTTGCCGCTGGTATCGGCAATTTGGACGGCAATTAAGGTCGGTCGATCGGTGGGCAGCGGCTCGGCTGGGGTGTAGGCGAAGCCGGTGCGGGTGAGCTGGGCTTGGGCGGTGACATCCACATTGTTCACCAGCAAGGTAAAGCTATTGAGGTCGATTCCCTGGTCGTCCTGGAAACGGGCTGAGATGGAGGGGCGAGAGTTGTCGGTTAGGGATCCGTTGGGAGGGGCCAGTTCGCTGATGGTGGGGAAGGTGGTGTCGGTCACCCGCCCGATGGTGATGGTCTTATCCGGCAGCTGCACCAGGGTTACCAGTCCATCGCGCTCCAGGCGGGCAAAAACAGGGGCTTCTGAGGCTCGGTCTTGGCTGCGGAAGGTGTAGCTGCCCTCGTATTGCCCTGGGCGGGTTTCCTGCAGCGGCAGGTTGTAGGCAATGCCGGGGATGGAAAACGATCCCTGCGCACCTGGGGATCCCAGCAAAAACACGGTAATCGTATCTCCTGGGTTTACAGATCCCAGCTCTTCGCGGGCAAAGAAGGTTCTCACCTCTGGAGCGGCGGGCAGCGTTTCCACCAGAGGCTCAATGGGAATGTCCGGCGTGGCCAGGGGTTCGGGCGTAGGGGTGACCTGGGCAAGGAGCTCGGTGCGGATCCCAGGGCCGGGGATGGCAGCCCCCACCGGCGGATCCAAATTGGGCACCCGGCCCACCTTGGCCAGCGCTTGGTAGGTAAGAGCAGCCACTTCCCCCCGCGTGGCCACCGCCTGGGCATTCAATTGGGTGGGGTTGGGGTAGAGCACCAACAGCCCTTCCTGAACTGCTGTCGCGATGGGGGCGCGGGCAAAGTTGGGAACCAAATTGGCATCGCCGAACGCGGATAGGATCGCGTCAATTTGGCCGGCATCCTCGATGAGCCTACCGTTGGTGGCGGCACGGGTTAGGACGGTGATGGCTTGTGCACGGGTGAGCACATCGTTGGGACGAAAGGTGCCGTCCGGAAAGCCGGAAACAAACCCTGCCGCTGCCGCTGCGCCGATGGAGGGAGCCGCCCAACTGGGAATGGGATCGGCAAAGGAGCGCACAGGAACGTTGGTATCTAGGCCAAAAGCTTTGGTGACAATGACGGCAAATTGGGCACGGGTGATGGACTCGTTGGGGCGAAAGGTGCCATCCGGGAAGCCACCGATGATCTGTCGTTCATTCAACCCGGCAATGTACTGGGCACCCCAATAGGTGCTGATATCAGAAAGTTGGGCCCAAGCGGGATCCCCAAGCCAGGCCAAGCTGCTGCAACTGATCACCAGAGCGGCGGTTTTCCAGCCCTGCCAAAGGGAAAGCTCACGCATCGTTCACACCTCAGGTTCTGGGTACGGGATTTACAGTCTTGGATCCCCACTCTCGGTTGGGAGGGGCCCTGGAAGTTGGCCGGACAGAAGTGTAGGAGAGGATGATCCAAACCGCACACCCAGACGAGGAAACCTTCCGAAAAGTTCTATTTGGCCGTCGGTTTCGCCAACCTCTTAAGGGGCAGGATTGGGGTAGCGCTGGTGAACCGCTTCGATCTCCGCCAGGATCTGCGGGGACAGCTCCACATCCAGGCAACTGAGGTTCTCTTTGAGTTGGGTCAGGCTGGTGGCCCCAATGATGGTGCTGGTGACAAACCAGCGGCTGCGCACAAAGGCCAAAGCCAACTGGGCCGGTGTCAGACCGTGCCGGCGGGCAATTTGCACATAGGCGGCCACCGCTTCTTCCACATTCGGCTTGCGGTACCGCTGGCCAAAGCCTTCAAACAAGGCCAAACGGGATCCCGGCGGCTTCACCCCCCCCAGATATTTCCCCGTCAGCAGCCCAAATCCGAGCGGGCTGTAGGCCAGCAAGCCCACCTGCTCGTGGCGGCAGACTTCCGCCAGGCCCATTTCAAACGTGCGGTTGATGAGGCTGTAGGCATTCTGAATCGAGACCACCTTGGGCAACCCCAGTTGCTCGGCCACCTGGCAGAACTTGCTCACCCCCCAAGGGGTTTCGTTGCTCAGGCCGATGTAGCGAATGAGACCCTCTTGCACCAATTCCGCCAGAGCCTGCAACTGCTCGGCAATGGGAACGGTGGGCCGCTCCTGGCTGGGATCGTAGGCAACGCCCCCAAACAGGGGCACGTAGCGATCCGGCCAGTGGATCTGGTAGAGGTCGATGTAGTCGGTCTTCAGGCGCTTGAGGCTGCCGGCCACCGCCTGCCTGAGGTTGTCGCGGGTAATGGACAGGGATCCGCCGCGAATCCAATGCCAGGGCCGACCGGGGCCGGTGATCTTGGTGGCCAGGATCAGGCGATGCCGCGGTTGGTGTTGCAGCCACTCGCCGATGTAGCGCTCGGTGGATCCCTGGGTTTCCGCCCGCGCCGGCACCGGATACATCTCGGCGGTATCGATGAAGTTGATCCCGTGCTCCACCGCGTAGTCGAGCTGTTCGAAAGCCTCAGACAAAGTATTCTGCTGCCCAAAGGTCATGGTGCCCAGGCAGATCTCGGAAACTTGCAAAGGGCTGTGGCCAAGCTGGCGGTAGCGCATGGGGAATCTCCATCTAGACAGCACGCCAGTCCCCATTCTGCCCAAAACCTGTCGGCCCACGGGATCCCCCGCTATGCCCCCGTTCCTATTTCGGTGCGGATCCCAGCAGAGGAACGTACTCGCGGTAGAGCTGACCCAAAATTTCCAGACCGATGCGGGTGCGGTTATCGGGGGGGCGAGCCTCAATGGCCGCCTTGACTTGCAAAATCGTGCCCACCGGATAGGGGGAGCGCAGCTCCTCCCGCTTGCCCAAAAACACATCGGTGAAGTAGTCGATCAGCCGCTTGACTTCTCCCACGTCCTTGCGGGAAATGTCCATATCCAAAACAGTGGTCAACTTGGCCCGCATGGCCTGAAAACTTTGCTGGCCGGTGTTGAGGGCCACCCGCTTGGCCAGGCTATCCACCACAATTTGGGTGATCTTCTCCACATTTTGGGTGACGATTTCTCGGTGGCGGGCAGCAAAGCGCAACTGAACCTCATCCAGAAATCGTTCTCGTTCCAGAATCTGGATGCCCTGTTGCTCCAAATCCACCCCATAGCTCTGCAATTGCTTATACTGATTCAAAACCCATTGGTTGTAGAAGGAATCGGCCAAAACTCGCCAATAGCCGATGAGGGTCGCCTCGGCAAAGGGAACGCTGACCAAATAAGCTTCGCTGGTGATGTGGCGCAAATGCTCTGTCAGCTTGTCTCGCTCCTTCTCATCCAAGTAGGAGGTGCGCGGCACCCAAACTGCCCCGTACTCGCTTTTCACCTCTCCGGGCAGGGATCCGAAGAGGGTGTCAAAAAACTGATGAATGCTGAAGAGAAGAAACTTTCCCGGATCCTGAAGGCGGTTGAGCAGTTCCTGTTTTTTCTCCTCCTGATATTGGGCCACCAATTGCTGGGCCTCGGTGATCTGGCCGCGGGCCACCTCCACATCTTGCCGCAGCTTTTCAATCTCTTCTGAGCTCACCATCTCAACGCCGGCAGGCTCCCGTTCCCCGCTGAAATAGCTGCCCCCCGGCCTGGTGCCCCCAATGCCCACCAGGGGAGCGTCGCTGTCATTGTTCAGGGTTAAGAGGCGAGAAAGAGCCTGGAGACGAACTCGCCCACTGGCAGAGCGCAGGGATCCCAGCTCCACCGGATCCCCACTTTCCCAACCGTCCAGCCCGCCGATGCGGTAGAGCGTGTAAAAATACTTGCTGAGCAGAAGCGCCAGCAGATGCCTGTTCTTGACCTCGTTGTACTCCAGGTAGGCTCGCAGACACAGTTGGAAGGCGATGTTGGGCAAGCTGCGACACACCTTCATAATCTGGGTGTAGACCCTTTGCAGGTGAGGCCGAAAGCTGCGTGGGATCGCCTCGGGCCGTAGGCCGCGCAACAAGAACTCCTGCTGGCGCAGATCTTGAGGGGTAAAGTAAAAACTTTCTTGCCAAAGCAGCTCATCCAAGTCACGGGCAAAAATCGGTTTCAAATGGTCGATGATTTGCACCACAACCGACTCGGTGAAGACCGGTATAATCTTTTCGATGTGAAGCTGATCGTAAACGGAGCGCAGCCGCTCGCTGCGGAAGTCTTCGATGGAGATCAGCCCCTTCATGGTTCCGATCCGACCGTCGCTCAGCAGGAACTTATAGACCACTTCGGCAGTGGCCCCTGGGGAGAGAACGGGAGTTCCTGTCAAGTCGGGGCAGATTTGCAGGGGGCGTAGCAGGCGGCTGGTTTCGCTGACGCTGAAGCAACTCCAAGCTGCCGGGTTTAACACCACCGACGATAGGGAGGCCAACAATTGCTTCTCGTCCAAGTCCTCCAGCCGAATTTCTCCCCTGTGAGCTTCGCTAGGTCCCGGAGGCAAGCTCGCCCGCGAATCCTGAACGGCGGAAGGGGATAAGGATGGGGGAGATGTGCTCATGCGGCAAAGGCCGTTGAATCTTAAAGTTCACTCTAAACGGGCGAAGGATGGATGAGTGTGATCTGTATCTCTGTATCCAATGGAAGTCTCTCAAGAAGAATCTGCCCAGAATCTGCCTCGAATTGTCTCCCGCCACCAGTATCTGGAAACGGTTAGCTTTTGGGTAGCGTGCAACCACGGTTTTGAGGATCCACAAATCGATACGCACCTTCAGCTCCGATGGATGAGGCTGCTGAGGCTTCACCCCTTTGTCGTGGACTGCTTGCCGAGCTGGTTTTCCTGACGCAACGCCTAAGCTACGATAAAAGGTCTGCCTACCAGTATGGGGTATTGGGCTGGAGTTGGGTTTGGATGCGTTTTGACTTCAGGATTGGGGTGCAGCGGTCATGGCGGCCATTTTGATTGTCGACGACGATCCGACGATTCGGCTGGTGTTGAAGCGATCCCTGGAACGACAGGGCTACACCGTGGAGATGGCCAGCAACGGTTCCGAGGGGCTGGAGCAAGCCCACCTGCTGGTGCCGGGGCTGATCATCTGTGACTGGATGATGCCGGACATGGATGGGCTGGAGGTTTGCCGACGCATCAAAGCCGATCCCAAGTTTTCCACGACGTTTTTTATTTTGCTCACCGCCCGCACTGAGGTGGAAGACCGCATCCAGGGCCTGGATGCCGGAGCAGATGAGTTTCTAAGCAAGCCCATCGACCCCAATGAGTTGCGGGCACGTGTGCGAGCCGGATTACGCTTGCACCAGCTCAGCTATGACCTGCAGCAGCAAACGGCCAGGTTACGGGCAGAATTGGCCGAGGCGGCCAGCTATGTGCGTTCTCTCCTGCCGGAGCCGGCCTATTTTCCCGACTGCAAAGTGACCCTCGAGTGGCGCTTTTTACCCTCCCAGGAATTGGGGGGAGATTCGTTTAACTATCATTGGCTGGATGAGGAACACCTGGCCATCTATCTGCTGGATGTGTCGGGGCATGGGGTGGGATCCGCTCTGTTGTCGGTGTCGGTGATGAACCAGTTGCGCACTCAAGGCTTGGCCGATGCCGATCCCCGCCAGCCGGACGCGGTCTTGCGCGCCCTCAACCACTCTTTTCAAATGGGATCCCACCATGAGATGTACTTCACCCTTTGGTATGGGGTTTATCAGCCGGGATCCCGTCTGCTCTCTTTTGCCAGTGCCGGCCACCCACCTGCCCTGCTCATCCAGGGTCAGGATTCGCTCCTGCTGAAGACTGCCAACTTGCCCATTGGCATTTTGCCCGACCTCACTTTTCAAAGGGATCAGGTGCGGATCCCCGAGAACAGCCATCTCTACCTGTTCAGTGATGGAGTTTACGAAGTCATAAACCCCCAGAGAGAAATCTGGGGGCTGGACAATTTGATAGCCCTGCTGAGCAAGGGCGCTGGCAATAGTTTGGATCAGGTGATCCATCAGGCCCAATCCTTTCAGGGGCGGACGGACTTTGAAGATGATTTTTCCCTGCTCCGCGTCAGCTTTGGTTAGAGGTGGGTTGTGGCTGTTTCAAGCCGCTTTGAGGCGATCCCTTGAGGATTCCCGTTTGCGACAGCTCCAGCCCCTTTCCCAAAGGAAGAGAGGAGCCGGGAATCGAGGCGATGCCCAGCGCGACCGGAAATGACCCTCTTGGCTCAAGGGGACTCTGTCCTGCTGTCGCGATCAGCCATCCGGCCCCTGGAGTTGCTCCCACTGAGCGGGGGTAAAGGTGCGCAGGGCCAAAGCATGTAGGCGGCCATCCTGCAGGTAGGCTTTCAGGGCCTCATTCACCAGCCGGTGCTGTTTGATCAGGGGCAAGCCCTGGAATTGTTCCGCCACCACAATGGCCTGGAAATGGTGGCCATCGCCGACAGTGTCTTCCACCTGCACCCTTGCGCCGGGTAGGGCAGCCCGTACCAATGCCTCAATTTCTCGTGGATCCATGCGCTGTTGTCCCCGTGGTCTCACTGTGTCCAAGCTCAAGATCCCGCCTCGGATCTCGACCTGCTCATCCATTGTGCTCCGCACCGCTATCGCGTCCACCTTAGACGGTTCTGGGGCAAAACGGGATCCCTTCCGGCCCACTGCAGGCGGTGGCCAGGCTGGGATGGCTCAGCACCAAGACCTCGGTGATGGGACCGCGTTTGTGGCCCTGGGCGTTGATGGCACGGCTGGCAGAGATGGTCTGGATGGGGTAATCCCGGTACAGTTCCCGCACAAAGGGGCAATCGGAATTGGAGAGCAGCACCTGCACGCCTCGGTCGGCCAATGTTCCAAACACTTCTCGCAGGCGGATCTGTTCCGCTTCGCCGAAGGCAAACCGGCTGTAGGCGGTGAAGCTGCTGCTGGCAGAAAGGGGATGGTAAGGGGGATCCAAATAGACGAAATCCCCGGGTGTGGCTCGTTCGAGCACCTGCCAAAACGGCTGCA
>NZ_JANSHW010000209.1:0-13094 GCF_047461815.1 Synechococcus sp. R6-10 | reverse complement strand
CATAACTTCCGCATTCCTCCCGACACTGACCCTACGGGTACAGTGCGGGGCTCCTGCGATTTCTAGCTGAGTGTAGTGGAGGGTGGGTGCTGAAGGGGATCCCTGGGCTTCAGCTCTCCAAATCGGGATCCTCACCCAAAGCCCGCAATCTTGCTGCCAGACGCTCCGCCCGTTGATGTTCTCGCTCCGCCCTTTGGCGTTCTTGCTCGGCCCGTTCCCGCTCCAACTCAGCCCGTTCATCGCCGGTCAGCAGCAACTGCCCTTGGGCATCACACCAGCGCAGCCAGCGAGCTTGTTTCCCCTCAAAAACGCCTTCCCACACCGTCAGGCCCAGCCCCACCTGTTCTAGCCAGGTCTCGGTCATTTCCGCGTAGTGGCGGCCCCGCAGTTCGAAAATGCGCAACTCCTCTGGCCCCAGCTCATGATTGGGATCGAAGACCGCGTAGTAGCTAACTCGCATCTGCTCATAACGGCTCAGCTTGCCTTCCAGCTCGTCGCCTTCGCGGTTGGAGACGATCTCGATCACCACATCCGGCGGCTTGTCAAATTGCCAGAGCAGGTAGCAACGGTTTTGCTTCTCCCACCATTGCTCCGGCACCGTGACGTCCAGGCTGAGAAAAACATCCGGCACAATCGGGGGCCGACCGATGGCGGTGTAGATGCCTACATTTGCCGCTGCTAAAAAGGTTTTGCCGCGCAAAGCGCTGTAGAGAGCCCCTGTCAAGAGGCGCTGCTGTTTTTCCGAGGCAAAGTTATCCACCGGGGTATCATCCTCTGTTACGAGATCGGCGACGTCGGGAACCAGCAGTTCAGTATCCATGGGCAGATGGGGTTGGGGATGCTAGCGATCTTAGCTGCTCACCTCAGGGATCCTCTGCTCCCTGAGAAACAGAGAAAACAGAGTCCTCGAGCAAGCCCAGGTACAATCGAGAAAGCTTTACTTAACGATGATTTCTTTTTCTTCGCTGCTCGATGCAGATCGACATCCGTCCTGCGGAAAACTCGGACAGTGCGGCTCTGCTCCACATTTTGCAAGTGGTCTTTGCGGAGTATCCAGGCTGTGTATTGGACATCGAAGAGGTGCCGGAGTTGCTTCAGCCTGCCACAGCTTTCGCGGAGATGGGGGGATCCCTTTGGGTGGCGCAGCATCAGGATCAAGTGGTCGGCTGTGTCGGCCTTGTGCCCGATGGGATCCCTGGGCGCATGGAGCTGAAAAAACTCTACACCCTGCCTGCAGTGCGCGGTCGGGGTTTGGGTCGGCGTTTGATTGAACAGGCCGAATTTGCGGCTCGGCAGCAGCAGGCGGACTCTCTGCATCTGTGGACAGATACTCGCTTCACGACGGCTCATCGGGTTTATGAGCGGCTCGGCTATGTGCGTCTGCCGGAAATTCGTGAATTGCACGATCGCAGCAACTCTGTGGAGTATCACTACGAAAAGCGTCTCCGTTGAGGGTCGGGCTGTTGAACTGTGATGCGTTGGTGATCGGCTGTGGGGTGGTGGGCTGTGCCATCGCCTACGAATTGTCTGCGGCTGGCCTATCGGTGGTTGGGATCGATGCCGGGGATCCTGCCGCCGGCTCGACAGGGGCAGCTCTGGGGGTATTGGTGGGCATTTCCAGTCGGCAAGCGGGTGGGGAGACGGTTCAGCTTCGCCTGAAAAGCCTGGAGCAGTTCGATCCCCTAATCGCGCGGCTGGAGGAAGACCTGGGCCGGAGTTTGCCCGTCAATCGGCGCGGCATTCTCAAACTCCTCAGGGAGGAGGAAGTGGAAGCTTGGCAAGAGACCCTGGCGGCCCGCCGACAAGCAGGTTACCGCCTAGATCTGCTCAGCCCTGCCGAAGTGGGATCCCTGCAGCCCGGCCTGCGCAGCGACCTGGCGGCGGCCATCTACTCTCCCCAGGATCGACAAGTCCAACCCAAGCTCCTAACCCAGGCTCTCTTGGAAGCAGCCCAACGCAAGGGATCCCGCTTTTTCTTCCACCAGCCTGTCCAGAAGATTCAGCGCAGCTCGGATCCCCCCTTTCGCCTGCAAACGGTTTACACGCCCGCTCTCACCCTCTCGGCAGGGCACGTCATCCTGGCGGCAGGTCTGGGCAGCTCTCCTCTGGCCAAAGAGCTGGGGCTGCAGGTGCCGCTGCAAGCGGTCAAAGGTCAGGCCCTGCGGGTCAAAGCCCCCGGGATCCCCCTGGGGCCCGTGGTCACCGACGCGGATCTGCATCTGGTTCCCCTGGGGGATGGATCCCTGTGGGTGGGGTCAACAGTGGAGTTTCAGGCCCCCCATCCCGAGCCGACGCTGCTGGCGCTACAAGATCTGTTGGCCCGTGCCATCAGGCTCTGCCCGGCTTTGGCCGAAGCAACTTTGTTGGAGCATTGGGCCGGCCATCGGCCTCGACCAGTGGGACAGCGCGCCCCCATCCTGGGTTGGGCTCCTGGCTACGCCAATCTGCTCATTGCCACCGGCCATTATCGCAATGGAGTGTTGCTGGCCCCGATCAGCGCCGCCATCCTGCGGGACTTGGTACTGAAAGGGGAAACAGCCCTCTGTGATCTAGGGCCCTTTGCCCCCAGACAGGGCTGAGCCCGTATCCATCTTCCGGCTCTCGGCCCGCCGATGGACAGGACATATGTCAGAATGAAAGGCTGCCTGGTTAGGATCGGATCGTCCGTTGAGTAGCCCAAAGGAGAAGAGAGCCTTGCCGAAGTTCGCCCTAAAAGCCCTCTGGTTGGAAAACGATTTGGCTATTGCCGTCGATCAGGTGGTGGCCAAAAACCGCAGCCCCCTCACCCACTACTTTTTCTGGCCGCGGGATGACGCTTGGGAGCAGCTTAAGGCTGAGCTGGAAAGCAAAACTTGGATCAGCGAAGTGGATCGCATCGAGCTGCTCAACCGAGCCACCGAACTCATCAACTACTGGCAAAACGGCGGGCGCAACCGCCCCATCAGCGAAGCCCAGGCCCAGTTTCCCGACATCCTGATCGGCGGCAACTCCTAGCCCTCTCCCCCCTGTCAGCCAAAACGTGACTCCGGATCTGCCCATCTTGCTCAGGCTCCCGTCTTTGAGCTAGATTGGCACTCGGGAGTTTAGAGTGCTAACTCCCTGCTAGCCGAGCCGGAGGATTCCTGGGAACCCCACTCCGCCTGGCAGTACCCAAAGTAGGAGCCCAGTCAGACTTACGAGGATCGCGGATTCTATGGCAAAGCGGATTCTGTTTAGAGAAGAGGCCCGCAAGGCATTGGAGCAGGGCATCAACCAACTGGCGGATGCAATCAAGGTTACGATTGGCCCCAAAGGACGCAACGTGGTCTTGGAGAAGAAGTTTGGTGCCCCCCAAATCGTCAACGACGGGGTCACGATTGCCAAAGAAATTGAGTTGGCGGATCCTTTGGAGAACACAGGCGCCCAGTTGATGCGGGAAGTGGCCTCTAAGACCAACGATGTGGCCGGAGATGGTACCACCACAGCCACCATCCTGGCCCAAAGCATGGTGCGGGAAGGGCTCAAAAACATCTCGGCGGGCGCCAACCCTGTGGCCTTGCGACGCGGCATTGAAAAGACCACCGCCTACTTGGTGGAGCAAATTGCGGCTCACGCCAAGGCTGTGGAAGGCCGTAAGACCATCGCCGAAGTAGCCACTATCTCTGCCGGCAACGACAGCGAAGTGGGAGAGATGATCGCCAAGGCCATGGATGCTGTAGGGCGAGATGGGGTGATCACGGTCGAAGAATCCAAGTCGCTGGAAACCGAGTTGGACGTGGTGGAGGGGATGCAGTTTGACCGCGGCTACATTTCCCCCTATTTCGTCACAGACTCGGAGCGGATGGTGGCCGAGTATGAGAATGCTTATCTGCTGATTACCAGCAACAAGATCTCCAGCCTGCAAGATCTGGTGCCCATCCTAGAGCGGGTGGCCCGCGAGGGTCGGCCTCTTCTGGTCATTGCGGAGGATGTGGAGGGAGAGGCTCTGGCCACATTGGTGGTGAACCGCCTGCGGGGGGTACTCAATGCGGTGGCGGTCAAGGCTCCGGCTTTTGGGGATCGGCGCAAAGCCATGCTGGAAGATATCGCCATTCTCACCGGCGGGCAGCTCATCTCTGAGGATGTTGGCATCAAGCTGGATAAGGTCACCCTGGACATGATGGGGGTGGCCCGCAAGATCACTGTCACCAAAGACAAGACCACCATTGTGACCGATGGCAGCACCAAGGCGGCGGTGGAAAAGCGGGTGGCTCAAATTCGCAAGCAACTGGAAACCACCGATTCCGAGTACGACCGCGAGAAACTGCAAGAACGCATCGCCAAGTTAGCCGGGGGAGTGGCGGTGATCAAAGTGGGGGCTGCCACTGAAACCGAACTCAAAGATCGCAAGCTGCGCATTGAGGATGCCCTGAATGCCACCCGAGCTGCGGTGGAAGAAGGGATCGTCCCTGGCGGCGGGGCGACGCTATTGCACCTCTCCAAAGGGATCCCGGCTTTCAAGGCCAAGTTGAATGCCGAAGAACAGGTGGGGGCAGAAATTGTTTACCGAGCCTTGCAGGCCCCTCTCTTTCAGATTGCCCACAATGCCGGTCTGGAAGGGTCAGTGGTGGTGGAAAAGGTTTTGGAGAAGGAGATGCCCTTTGGCTTCGATGCCCTGAGCGGAACCTATGTGGATATGTTTGCCCAGGGGATCGTCGATCCGGCCAAAGTGGTGCGCTCAGCGCTGCAAAACGCGGCTTCCATAGCCGGAATGTACCTCACAACCGAAGCGATTGTGGTGGAGAAGCCTGAGCCCAAACCGGCGGCCTCGGCGGCTGGCTCTGGAGCTAAGGGGATGATGTGAACTACCCCACAGCCAAAGTCAGGGGCTTCTGGGATCCCTAGACCGGGTTTCCCAAGGCTGCCCCTTCGGGCTAGCTCACCGGCGCCTTAAACATCCGTCTCTGGTGCCTGCTTGCCTGGTGTAGCAGATTGGATAGCGCTCCCTCTCCAGGCATAAATGCCGGGGCCCCCCTGCTAGGTCTCTGGTGAGTTCTGGCGCTGCATGGGCGGGCTTAGTCTTGGATGTACTCCTCGCCGGAGATCAGGGCAGCTTCGGCTTTTTGAAACTCCCTTCCCAAGTAGGCCGCATGGCTGAGCTGGGAGACCACTCTCTCCTGCTCCTTTTCAAAGATCTGTACACACAGTTCTTTGGCCGTGCGCCCAACATACACCCGTTCAGGGGATCGGTTGACGGAGCCCTTTGCCGGGATCACAGCTCCTGTTTCCGGATCGGTGGCCAGCCCCCGCTCATTGATGACGGTGCTGTAGTACTTGGCGCAAATGAGGTTCTGCTCCCGATCCAAGTAGATGACGAAATAGCCCGCCGGATCCAGATCCAGGGGGCGGCGGGAGAGATGGTCGTCAATGCTGCGAATCTGCTCGCTCAGGGGCTTGGAGGAAGGGGACATAGAATGGCCGACCAAAACCGCACAGGAGAAACGTAGCCGAGACTACCTTTGGCTGCTCTCATTGTGGCAGATGAACCCAATCTTTGGGCAGCCTTTGGGGTGGTTGACTTCCTTCCCAGCTTGAACGGTGGGGCTGGTCATATACCCGATGAAGGGGATCCTGTGCGGGCCATCCACCTGAGGTCTCAGAGCTTGGATTAGCGCGGGGCAACCCGATAGAACCGAGTGGCCGTCACCCACTGGTCGGAAGGGATCCCCTCGACAATAATGGCGCGGGCAATGGCATTGCCCAGTTGGGATCCCCGCACCCGCACGTCGGCAAAGGATCCACTCTGCTCGAAAGAGGCGATCTCCTGGAAGTTCAGCGGACGGGGGGATGCCACCGCCAACACCTGGGCTTGGCCGAAGGGTGGAGCGATGGTCAACCGATAGCTGGCCCCCGGCGGCGGGAAGGTGCGCACTTCTCCGGCCCGCAGAAACTCGTTGCCGCCGGAAAAGCGGTTGGGCAAAATCAGGTGAGTACGGCCATCGGCTTGGATGCTGAACAAGTAGACGTAGGCATCGCGGTTGGTGCTCAGGGTAATGGCAATCGGCTCGCCAGGCCGGTAGATGGGGTTAGACCCGTGCCGATCCAGCTCCAGATTCACCCGCAGGTCGGAAGGAACGGGGTTGACAATGATGGAGCGGGTGCCAACATCCAACTGACGAGTATCGGCCAGTTGCAGCCTTTGTAAAGGAGGGTAGATGCCTAGGGTTTGCGGAAAAACAGCGGTGGTCGGAGCCACAGACAGCCCCAAAGCCAGCGGTAGGAAAAGCAGTTTGGCATTCATGGTTCACACCCAATCAATGGCTATGTTCATCCTAGGAAGGGGCACAGGTTGAGGGGGTCAGGCTTTGCGCAATCTCCAATCTCCTGCCGCGGCAGTTTCTCCTGCTGCAGATGGCACCCCCAAGAGGGAAAAGACGGTAAACCAGCGGGGGCACGGCTCTGTTCTCGGCATCTAGGATGGGAATTGGGGGCAACACGTTTGGCAAGGGTTAAGCTGCAAATAACCTCACGCCAGGTTCCCATTCAACCCCCAACTTGCTCATGGCTCACGACAGCTACCAAGAAGGCATCGCAGCGGTACAAGCGGGCGATTTCCAGGCTGCCATCCAAGCGTTTCGCCAGGCGGTTGCTGCCGATCCAACCCATACCGAAGCTCGTTACAAGCTGGCCTGGGTACTGGGCATGAGCGGCTATCTGGATCCGGCCCTGACAGAGCTGGAAGCCGTTTTGGCGGCAGATCCCAACCATGTGGCAGCCCATTACAATCGAGGGGCCCTCCTCTTGCAAAAGGCCCAACTGGAAGCCGATGAGGATGGCCAAATCGATCTGGCCGTTCTACAGCAGGCAGAAGCAGCCTTTCAAGCGGTGATGCGCTTGGATCCCACCGACCAACGGGCCTTTGCCTTCCTCAATTTGGTCAAGCGGGCCATTCGCAACCATCAGGCGTCCACTCAGGTCTCTAGCGGCAGTGGCGGGTAAACCCCTGCACCAAGACTTCAATCGGCGCAATGCTGGGATCCCCCAGCTCAGCCTCTGCCTCTTGAGAGACCTGTTGCACCACTGCCGGTGACAGTTGCAGCTTTTCCACCAACTGCCGAAAAGCATCCAGCTCTTCCAGATTCACCACGGGCTCCTCCGGGCTGCGAGCGCTGGCGGCAATCACCAGGTAGCCCAACTTGAGGATGAGACGCTTCTCGGCCTCATCGCCGATTTTCGACAGCACCTCCTCCAACGGGACTTGCTGCACTAGGTACTGGCGGATCTCTTGCGCCAAGCTGGCCCGCTGGTCGGGATCCGAAGCAAAATGCTGAGAGAGTTGCTGGGCGATGAGTTCTACTTCCGCAGCCTCTAGCGCACCATCAGACCAGGCCATCGCAGTGACGGCTCGCAGCAGATTCATCTGCTTGGGAGTAATGCCGGGCGGGGGTGGAATGGGCATATATCCTCCTGGGGTGGCTTATCTGCCAGTGTAGAAGGGGATCCTGGACCCTTCTGGTTAAGTTTGGTATCTGCTCGATGGCTGCTGGCTTTGGCTCAAGTCAAGATAGGTGCCGCCCACCCGGTCGAAGGGGGGCTTTTGCCGAGGGGATCTGATAAGTCTGTGGAGGTTGTGGTCGGCTGGTGATTGCACAGCCTGAAGCCCATTGCGTAGCATAAATGAATAAAAGTCTGGGGATCCCAGCAGTTTGGAGAGGTGTCCGAGCGGTTTAAGGAAGCAGTCTTGAAAACTGCCGTGGTTCACGCCACCGTGGGTTCGAATCCCACCCTCTCCGCTTACCTGGAGGTGATGCCCAACGGGCCGCAGCTACAGAGATTCACATATCGCTTCTGGGGGAACGAGAGGCGGTCAGGGATAGGGGCGTACAACACTAGATAGCACTAGTTATCCACTAGTTATCTAGACATTGAGAGAGCTTGATGCCAGAACCGACTCAGCAACAGCTTTTACGGGGAGTGAGGGCAGTGGTCATGGCATCTCCTCAGGCAGCGGCAGAATGGATCAAGCGGTCAGCCGGGTGTCGGGAAGCTGGACGCGGTAGCCTTTGAGTTCTCTCGGTTGCGAAGCGGTGCATAGCACTCACACAAGCGCGGTCAACCTCTCTGCGTCCTTCGTCGGCCTCTCTACACTGAGAAGCATCCTGCGATTCTAGGGTAAAGACCGGTGGTGGGGAGCTGACGCTTTTGTTATCCTGTCGCATAAGCTCCCCCTCTGGGATCCCAGGGGAAAGTGGGCCAACCTTGCCTGACACTGAACGCCAGCACAGCCCGCATAATGTTCCCGCACAATGTCCTGCACAATGTTGTGTCAGCAAGACTTGGTTCTCGATGGCAGGTTTGCAGAGAGGACGTGACCTGATGTTTACTTGGCTCTGGACGAAACAATTTTCTCGCTTGAATCAAAGGCTACAGAGCCTAGAGGTAGCCCGCGAGGAAAACCTTCTGTCTCCCGATCTGAGCGCTCAAACTCTGCAGGTGGCCCCCGACTTTTGGGAACGGCAGCACCAAGCCTTTGTCTATGTGGACAAGCAAATGCAAAGGCTCAGCCGTCGCAGCAAGATTTGGGGAGGAATGGCGCTGCTGGCCATTCTGGCCGATGCGGCTTTGATAGTGGCAGGTCTGGCAGCGTTCCAGTCTTGGCAGCAGGTGCAGGCGGATCGCCAATTAACTCGCATTGCCCAGCAGACTGCGGCTGTCGATCCTGTGCAGCAAGCTTTTGAGGATCTGGTGGCTCAATTGCCCCAGATGAGCGGGGCAGAGCGATCTCGTGCCCTAGAGGCGTTGCAGGCTCTCTCGGCCATCTCGATGGCCTATGGCGGCTACTCCTCCGACGGTTCTGCGGGCATTTCCATGTACAGCTCTGTTTTCCCAGCGGCAGCAACCCCTCTGGAGGCTCAACTGCAAACCATCTACCAGTTGGGGCAAATGCGGGTGGTGGAGGCGGTGCCGGCTTTGCTGACCAAGCTTGCGGACGATGAGCCGGTGGTGCGGGAGGCGGCGGCCCGTGCCCTCGGCCAAATCGGGGATCCGCGCGCCTTGGGTCCCTTGCACGATCTTCTGGCCTATGAGCCCAATGAGTTGGTTCAAGATGCCGCTATTGCTTCGATTGCCCAACTGCTGCGCTGAAGAGAGGGTTAGATGGGGGTGGGAGTTGAGGCACTGGGGATGAGTATCGGCAAAATGAGCAGGCTGGGCAAACTGCTGGGGGTGATTTGTTGGGTGTGGGGATCCGCTCTGCCCGTTTGGGCGCAGGATCCCTTCCGCAGCGGGGACAATGCCCGCCCCATCAGGCCGGAGGTGGCGGCAGCTTTTGAAGAGTTCTTCTGTGCAGGCCGCTACAGCCAGAGCCGGGAAAAGCTGGAAATGGCCAAGAAAGCCTCTCCCGAAGAGCCGATGGTCTATGCCCTGTTGGCGGCGCTGGCCTATCAGGAGGGAGATCTGGAAGCATTTGCCCGGTTGGCTACCCAAACCCGACAGGTGGCTGCCGAGCTGAAAAAGACGGATCCCTTGCGTGGCAACCTTTACGAGGGTGTGGGCTACGGGCTAGAGGCAGCCAACATAGTGGTGCGAGATGGGGTGGTCATCGGTTTGCCCAAAGCTCTGCCCACCCTCAATCAATTGTTTGCCTCCATCCGGGCCGCCCAAGCAGTGGACAGCAGCGATCCGGAGCTCAATCTGCTCAACGGCTACATGGATTTGCTGCTGACCTACCGGGAGAAGGCTCTAAATCAGTTTCGGATGGCAGCTCCTGACTATCTGTCCTACCGCGGCCAAGCTCTGGCCTACCGGGATATGCAGCGCTTTGACGAGGCGCTGGAGGCGGTGGATCGAGCCATTGCTGCTTCTTGCAGCAACCCCGAGCTTTACTACCTCAAGGCGCAAATTCTGGTTTCCAAAGGGCAAGACCGAGAGGCCGTCCCCCTTTTCGATCAGGCCCTGCAAGCTTCCGCCCAACTGCCCCAACCTTTGGTGGAGCAAATCCAGATGGAGCGGGATCGCGCCGCCCAGCGCAGTGGGTTGACCGGCCAGTTGCCGGCCACGCCTAGCCCCTGAAGGGATCCCATGAGCCTGCGCATCAGCGGCAAACGAGCGCTGCAAACTCCCGCTGGCTTGGGCACCCGACCCACCCCTGGCCGGGTGAGGCAGGCATTGTTCAACATCTTGCAAGGGCAGGTAGAAGGCTGTCGCTGGCTGGATCTGTGCTGTGGAGCCGGTACGGTGGGGGCAGAAGCCCTGTGTCAGGGGGCCGCTTTTGTGGCCGGGATCGAGATTGCCGCCCCTGCCTGCCGCATCATCCGAGCCAACTGGGCCAAGGTGGCGCAGCCGGGGCAATCTTTCCAGGTCATTCAGGGAGATGCCCGCAAGCTGCTCAGCCGCGGCCTGAACTTGGAGCCATTTGATTACGTGTACTTTGCTCCTCCCTACGAGGCCGGTCTGTACGCCCCGCTCCTGCCCCTGATCCCGCCCTTGCTCAAGCCAGGCGGAACCTTGATCGTCGAGCATCGCAGCGGCCAGAAGCTACCAGACCAGGTGGGATCCCTGCTGCGCTTTGACCAACGAACCTATGGGCAAACGGCCCTCGCCTTCTATCGCCATCTGGAAGAGCAGCTCTAACTGGGAAAGGGGGTGCTGACAAAGCCGATTTCCAAGAGCTGCTGATAGGCTTGGGTGCCCAGCTCGCGGGTTGGGCCCTGGCTGTTGATGACCTGGATCAGCCAGCCCACAGCCTCCTCCGGTCGCCCGGCGGCGCGATAGACCACGGCCAAATCGTAGGCGGCTTGATCCCGGGCTTGGGCGGCAACACGGGCCAGCTCCCGCTGTTCTTCGGAGATGCGGTTTTGGATCCCGGCGAAGGCGCGGGAGAGATCTTGGTGGTAGTTGGAGCGCTGGTTGTAGGCGTTGAACACCTGTTGCAGCAGCTCGACAGCCTGGTCGTAGTTTTGCGCTTGGATGGCGGCATTGGCTTCGGCGGCCAGTTGTTCGGCTCGCAATGCGCTGAGGGCGCTGCTGGGCTGCTCTAGGGCGCGAAACTGCTGCGGATTGGGAATAAGCTGTTGCCCGGTGGGGAGCTGCTGAGCAGTGGCCCAGAAGGTGGAGCCCACGCCCAAGATGAGGCCGAGTAATACGCCGAAAACCAACCGCGCCCAAGAACGGCGCAGAAGGCTGAGCCCCTGTGCAATGGCGTCCTGGCGACAGCCTTGGGAAGCAACAGTAGGACGTCGTCCAATCATGTGCGGGTAACCCCCAAAACCTTTTTTGACCCGTTCCACTCTACCCTACTCCTCGTGCCTTTGCTGCAGCTCAGGGATCCCTTTGGAGCGAGGCTGGGAGGAGATGGGCTTCTTGAGCTTAGGCGGGGAGGGGTTTTCCGGCAGCAACGGTAGGTTGAGGATCAGCTCATACATGCGCAGGTATTCCAGCGCTGAGCGGTGCCAACTGAAATCGCTGGCCATGCCCCGCTTCTGCAGCGCTTGCCAAGTTTCTTTGTGCTGGAAGGCTTCCCAAGCCCGCGCCAGACAGGTGTAGAAGTCCAGGGCTTCGTAGCGGTCAAAGCAGTAGCCGGTGCCGATCCCCTTGCTGGGGATGTGGTGGCTGACGGTATCCACCAGCCCTCCCGTGCGGCGGACAATGGGCACACACCCATAGCGCATGGCGATCATCTGGCTGATGCCGCAGGGCTCAAAGCGGCTGGGCATCAAAAACGCATCTGCCCCCCCGTAGATCAACTGGGCCAGCTTGGGTTGGTAGCCTTTTTGGTAGGCCATTTTGCCCGGGTGCCGCTCGGCCATCTCCCGGATCCGCCCTTCGTAGTAGGCTTCGCCGCTGCCTCCCAGCAAAACGAATTGCGCGTCGCTGTAGGCCAAAAAGCGATCCAAGGCTTGGATGAGCAAGTCGATCCCTTTTTGCTCCACCAAACGGGCCACCATGCCCATCAGGAAGGTATCTGGGTTAACGGTCAAGCCCAACTTGGCCTGTAGCGTGGCTTTGTTGGTCGCCCGCCCGCTGAGATCATCGATGCTGAAATTGGCCTCTAGGTCTGGGTCGGTGCGGGGATCAAACCTATCGATGTCGATCCCATTCAAAATTCCTCGCAACCGTTCCCCTTTCCAGGCCAACAAGTCCTGCAGTCCTTCCCCATGCAGAGGGGTGCGAATTTCCATCGCATAGGTGGGCGAGACGGTGTTCACTTGGTCGGCGTAGAGGATCCCGGCAGCCATGGTGTTGTGGGCAGAAAAATACCAGGGCAGCCAGGTCATGCGCTCCAGTTGCCAGCGCCAGGGCCCTTGGTAGGCCAGGTTGTGGATGGTGAACACCGTGCCAATATCGGGAGCTTGGTGCATCCAGGCCGGGATCATGCCGGTGTGCCAATCGTGGCAGTGGATGATGTTGGGTTTCCAGGGGTAGTAAGTCCAGGCAAATTCGGCTACGGCGTTGGCAAAAAAGGTGAAGCGCCAGAACTCGTCCTCGCCGTAGTAGATGCGGTGGGGAGCAAAGCAGTAGTGGCTGACCAAGTAGAGGGGCACATCGGTGCCGGGCAAAACGCTTTCGTAAATATCGGCCACCTGACCCATGACCTGTTTAGACCAGATGGGATCTTTCGAGCGGGGGTATTGCCCCGGTTCCTGGCCGAACTTGTCCCAGAGAAAGCCATACAGAGGCATGATGATGCGGACATCCTGACCTAGCTTGCGCAAAACGACAGGCAGGGATCCCACCACATCCGCCATGCCCCCCACCTTGGCCAAAGGTGCTGCCTCTGCCGCTGCGAACAAAATCCTGGCTTGAACCACGCTGCCCTCCCTGGTGTTGTGGGCTCCGCTCCGCCGCCGTGAACGGATCCCGGCTCAGTTGCCCTCAGCCAAAACCCTTCCCATCCTAAAACACAAGGGATCCCTGCGCCGGATGAGCTGATGCAGCGCCTCATCTTGAGGTTATGTTGCAACTTATTGATTTTTCGTAAGATGGAAGGACAGTGCTGCTCAGAACTGTTGTGGGCGCTGCTGTATTGCACTTTATTCGTCGTCATTGTTCTGGAGAGACGTCCTATGACCATAGCGGTAGGGCGCGTGCGTCAGGAGCGAGGATGGTTCGACATCGTCGATGACTGGCTCAAGCGC
>NZ_JANSHW010000208.1:0-11917 GCF_047461815.1 Synechococcus sp. R6-10 | reverse complement strand
TCTAATCTGACCATCTTCTTTCCTCTCACTTAAGGGATCCCAATGGCCGGCGTGAGGTTTGGCATTGTTGTTTTTCCGGGTTCCAACTGCGACCGAGATGTAGCCTGGGTAACCCGCGGCCTCTTGGGCTGCCCAACGCGGCTGATCTGGCACCGGGAGACGGATTTGTCGGGGCTGGATGTGGTGGTGCTGCCGGGGGGCTTCAGCTATGGGGATTATTTGCGGTGCGGGGCCATCGCTCGTTTTGCCCCGGTGATGGGATCCCTGAAGGAGCACGTAGCGCGAGGGGGCTATGTGCTGGGCATTTGCAATGGCTTTCAGATCTTGACAGAGGCAGGACTGCTGCGGGGGGCACTGGTGCGCAATGCCAACCTGCACTTTATCTGCGACCGAGTGGGGATCCGTGTAGAACGGCAGGATCTCCCCTGGACAAGCGCGTATCCCCAGGGATCCACCTTAACCCTGCCCATCGCCCATGGGGAAGGCCGCTACACCTGTGATCCGGATACCCTCAAGCAGTTGCAGGATCAAGGGCAGATCGTCTTTCGCTATGCTCCGGTTGCGCCCAACGGCTCTGTGGACAACATCGCCGGCATTTGCGATCCCAGCGGTCGGATTCTGGGTTTAATGCCCCACCCTGAGCGGGCAGCAGATCCTGATTTGCCAGGGCAGGATGGGATCCCCTTCTGGCAGTCGATTTTGCACAGCTTCGCCGCCTAATTCTTCTTCTCCATTCTTCTCCGGGACAGCTCACTCCTGCCTCGGCCCTTGAGACAACACCTGGCGAACTTGATTCACCATCTCCTCGTGATCCACCACTGGCTTGGCGATATAACCATCCGCCCCGCTCTGGGCCAAAAATGCCTCGCGGTCGCCGCGCATCGCATGGGCCGTCACCAAAATGATGGGGATGGAGCTGCTTTTCGGATCCGCCTTCAACAGTTGGGCAATGCGGATCCCGTCCACCGCCTCGCCGCGAAAGGTGCTCTGGGACAGGGAAACATCCAACAAAATGACATCCACCTCGTGCCCCTGGGCCAGCTTCAAAATCTGCTCCACATCCTGGCTGTGAAAGACCTCAAAACCTCCCCGCCGTCGCAACACCTTCTCAAAAACACGGGCGTTGATCGGATCATCTTCCACCAGCAGCACTGTTGCCATCGTTAACCCAATCTTGAATCTGAACCCAAGCTAAGCTGTCTCTGGGATCCCAAAAGCCATCCTAAGGCATCCTTAGCGAGTTCAATTTGAGCAGTAGGACAAGCGTTCTCCTACAGAGTACTGAAGAGTACCGAAAAGGGTCTCAGTAGCTCTGAGAACTCCCCCCTCCTCTCCCAAAAGGAAGGATCCTCAGGTTGCCGCTACTTGACTATTTATTTTGGAATCTTATTTTGGAATCACTCCATTCCGAGTTGCCGCTACCCAACCGCAAATAGGAAAGCCGGAGAGAGCTCCGGCCCCATCCAGAACTAAGCCTAAACCACAAATCTCAAAAGAGACTGACCTTCCCTCTGCCTTGCTTGAGCCCGGCACAGCAGGAACGGCAGCCACTACCCTGGGTTACTTCTTGGTAATTCTCGGAGTTTCCCGAAAGGCGACCGCGAAAAACAGAAGGCCCAACGTCAAAAACAGGATAAAGGTGTAGGTGATGGCTTCCATACGAAACCTCCAAGTCAGAATTGCTAAGGGGGGCTTGATTCCAGATTAACTCAGAGCCGCCAGCACCCCATCTCCAAAGTGAAGCAGAGTGCCGACGGCATCGCCGAAAAGGGCTCTAGGCTTCCTGCACCTTGCGAGTGGTGGGATCCCCTACTTTCTGGAAGACGCCGAACTCCACCATTTCCTCGCTCATATTGGGGTCAATACCGGCGAACACATCGCGGAAGAGAGTGCGAGCGCCGTGCCAGATGTGGCCAAAGAAGAACAGCAGGGCAAAGACCGCGTGAGCAAAGGTAAACCAACCGCGGGGGCTGGTGTGGAAGGTGCCGTCCGCCTTGGGGGTTTCTCGGTCGAACTCAAACAACTGACCCAACTGGGCCTGGCGGGCATATTTCTTGACGGTTGCCGGGTCGGTAAACACCTGACCGTCCAGCTTGCCGCCGTAAAACTCCACCGTCACGCCCACCTGCTCAAAGCTATAGCGAGACTCTGCCCGACGGAAGGGAATGTCTGCCCGCACCACGCCATCGGCATCCCGCAGGATAACCGGGAAGGTCTCGAAGAAGTTGGGCATCCGCTGCACCGTCAGCTCCCGCCCTTCGCGGTCACGGAAAACCGGGTAGCCCAGCCACTCGATGGCAATGCCATCCCCTTTGTTCATGGGGCCAGCTCGGAACAGACCCCCCTTGGCCGGGCTGTTGCCCACGTAGTCGTAGAAGAGCAAAGATTTGGGCAGGGAGTTGTAGGCCTCGCTGCGGGTCATCCCGGCTTCCATAGCCGCATTTACCCGGCGGTTAATCTCCTGGTTGAAATAGCCAGAATCCCATTGGTAGCGGGTGGGACCAAACAGCTCCACAGGGGTAGTGGCGCTGCCGTACCACATGGTTCCGGCCACCACAAAACCGGCAAAAAACACCGCCGCAATCGAGCTGGAAAGCACCGTCTCGATGTTCCCCATTCGCAGAGCGCGATAGAGGCGCTGGGGTGGGCGTACCGTGATGTGAAATAGACCTGCAATGATGCCCACAATGCCGGCAGCAATGTGGTGGGCCACCACCCCTCCGGCGTTGTAGGGGTTAAAACCGGCTGGCCCCCATTCCGGTGCTACCGGCTGGACGTGTCCCGTCGTCGCATAGGGATCGCTCACCCACATCCCCGGGCCAAACACCCCCGTCAGGTGAAAAGCTCCAAAGCCAAAGCAGAGGATCCCGGCCAACAGCAGGTGGATCCCAAATATTTTCGGCAGATCCAAAGCCGGCTCGCCGGTGCGGGGATCCCGGAACAGCTCCAGATCCCAGTACACCCAGTGCCAGCAGGCAGCCAAGAAGAGCAAGCCGGACAAAACGATATGAGCAGTAGCTACCCCTTCAAACGTCCAGAAGCCCGCATTGGCAACGCTCTCGCCGTAGATATTCCAACCGCCCCAGGAGTTGACCACCCCCAGGCGAACCATAAATGGCATGACAAACATGCCCTGACGCCACATCGGATTCAGGACAGGATCCGACGGATCGAAAATGGCCGTTTCATAGAGCGCCATCGACCCGGCCCAACCTGCTACCAGAGCGGTATGCATCAGGTGAACCGCGATCAGGCGACCTGGGTCATTCAGTACAACCGTATGGACCCGATACCACGGTAGTCCCATAAAGCTCGGTCCTCCACGTTCTCCAACACTTGCGCGATATCCAGTCAAAATTAAGCCGACATCTTACCTGGGATCCTGACCCGAGCAGTCTCTTCAGAGTCGGGGGGTACCGCACCCGCTTGAACCCCTGAGCGCACCCAACTAGGATATCGCTCTCAGAATTTCCATCACGGGCATCAAACAGTATAACGAAACGCTACCGACCTGAGTGGCTTCAGGCAGGATGCCGTCTCACTTTAGGCATCATCTTCCCAGATCTCTCGCCGGAGATTAAAAATATGACTTAAAATGTTACAATACTTAGCAACTGTGAGCGCTCTCCTGGCTCAGGCTGAAAGGTGTCGTGGTTTCTGGCAGGGGTATGGCAACGATTCGCTTCGTCAACGAGAACCGAGAGATCTTCGTCGCTGAAGGCGCTAACTTGCGCTTGAAGGCTCTGGAAAACCAGATCGATCTCTACAAAATGATGGCCAAGCTGCTCAACTGCGGCGGCAACGGCCAGTGTGGCACCTGTGTGGTGGAGATTGTTGAGGGATCCGAGAACCTCTCCCCTCGCACCGAGGCGGAAAACCGCAAGCTCAAGCGCAAGCCCGACAGCTACCGCCTTGCCTGCCAGACCAAGGTGTTGGGGGATGTTTCCGTCAAAACCAAGCCCTAGCCTTGGCCCGCCCGTTTTCCCTTTGGGCAAGTCGTACTCAAGAGTGGTATGCTGACTGCCAGTTGGGCTTGTGGCATTTGTGAGTTATGGAGACGAACTACCTGGGCATCTTGGCCACTCTCTTAGTCGTTCTGGTGCCCGCCATCTTCCTGGTGATTTTGTACGTGCAAACCTCCAGCAGATCTGGCGACTGACCGGGCAACTCCCACTGGCTCAAGTCGGGTAAATGCTGGTCAAAAGGGGGGATCCCCTGTGTACAAGAGGATCCCTTTGCGTTGGACAAACTGAGAGTACTTGGGGGAGCGCCCTCAAGGTGCTAAGTCAAGCTGTGGCTTGGGCTGCCTTGGCTTGGTCGAAGGTTCCCGCAGGTTCATACAAAAACTCAAACAGGTTGCCGTCGGGATCCTTGCCATAGAAAGAGGCCGTGCCATCCCGGTGGCTGTGGATTTCCCCCACCAGGATCCCTTGGGATTTCAGGCGCTGGTGCTCTTGCCGAAGCTCCTCCAGGTTGTCGAAGACAAAGCCAAAGTGAGGCCCTGCCGCGCGGTAGCCCGGCCCCAATAGCGCCAGCCCATCCTCTCCTGCCTTCATGTAGGCCCAGTCGGGATCCTGCCAGACGTTAACCATGCCCAGCTTTTGGTAGAACTCCACCGCCTTGGGGATGTCTTCTACCCGGATGGCGACATGCCCGAGTTGTCTAAGTGCCATGTCATCCTCTGTGCTCAAGTGAGCCAACTGCAATGGTTCTTCTACAGATCAGCTTGACACACTCCCCGCCGCAAAGGGCAGGGATCCCTGCAGCAAGACAGGGCTCTAGACCTGACTTCTTGAGAACTTGAGACAGGGATCCCAATCCAGTCCATAGGCAGGACAGAAGATGGTTTCAACCCATTGGATTGGGGATGAACCAAGGCTTACCCTGTTGGCTGCGCGGCCAAGAACTGCTCCAGCTCACTCAAAGCCTCTGCATCCATTTTGGTTTGCATGGGGCAAAACTTTGGCCCACACATGGAGCAGAACTCTGCCGTTTTGTAGATATCTGCCGGCAAGGTTTCGTCGTGATATTCTCTGGCGCGTTCTGGATCCAAAGACAATTCAAACTGCCGGTTCCAGTCGAAGTTATAGCGAGCTCTGGACATCTCATCATCGCGATCCCTGGCCCCAGGCCGGTGACGGGCAATGTCGGCAGCATGGGCGGCAATTTTGTAGGCAATGAGGCCGTTGCGCACGTCCTCAGCATTGGGCAAACCCAAGTGTTCCTTGGGGGTGACGTAGCAGAGCATTGCCGCACCATACCAGCCAGCCAAGGCCGCCCCAATGGCGGAGCTGATGTGGTCATAGCCTGCCGCAATATCGGTTACCAAAGGCCCCAAAACGTAGAAGGGAGCTTCGTCGCACTCCTCCATTTGCTTGCGCACGTTAAATTCAATTTGATCCATCGGCACGTGCCCCGGCCCTTCTACCATCACCTGCACATCGTGCTCCCAGGCCATGCGGGTCAGCTGGCCCAGGGTTTTCAACTCCGCCAGTTGCGCCTCATCAGAGGCATCGTGCAAACATCCCGGTCGCAAAGAATCTCCCAGACTAAAAGAAACATCGTATTTCTTGAAAATCTCGATAATGTCGCGGAAGTGGGTATAAAGCGGGTTTTGTTTGTGGTGGGCCAACATCCAACGGGCCAGGATCCCACCCCCACGAGAAACAATTCCCGTCAGGCGGTGGCGTACCAACGGAAGATATTCGATCAGGATCCCGGCATGGATGGTCATGTAGTCCACCCCTTGCTGGGCCTGCTTTTCGATAATATGCAAGATATCTTCTGCCGAGAGTTTTTCGACATTGCCATGCACGCTTTCTAGGGCTTGGTAGATGGGCACCGTGCCAATGGGCACTGGAGAAGCTTGGATAATGGCTGTGCGAATTTCATCCAAATCGCCGCCTCCGGTGGACAGATCCATAACGGTATCGGCGCCGTATTTGATGGCCAATTTCAGCTTTTCCAGCTCTTCGGCCAAGCCGGAAGAAGTAGGGGAAGCGCCAATGTTGGCATTGACTTTGCACCGGGAAGCGATCCCAATGCACATCGGCTCCAGGTTGGTGTGATTGATGTTGGCAGGGATGATCATGCGACCCCGGGCCACTTCCGAGCGGATCAGTTCCGGCGGCAGGTTTTCCCGCTGGGCCACATACTCCATCTCTTCGGTAATCACGCCCTGACGGGCAAAGTGCATCTGCGTTACATTTGCTTGCCCACGGCGACGGGCAACCCATTCGCTGCGCATGTTGTCAACTCCAGTGCTCGCTTTCCTACGCTGGTATGAACCAGATCAGGTTCTGAGGATGTAATCTCAGCCTGGGGGGGATCCCCAGACACTCCTAGCGTGGTGTGATCATATCACCGAAATAGAGATGAGGCGGGGAGCTTTATAGTCTTTATTAAAAGAGTTTGAGATAGTACTAACCCTCACCCCTGGCCTCTCTCCCCATGAGATCCTGACCCTCACAGGGATCCCAGCCAGCGCCGCCAGCTCCACCAGGGATCCTTTCCCTTGCTGGCCCTGAACAGTTCGGCCACTTCCTCGCCGGTGGGCTGGGCAATAAAAGTCTTCAAGACGCTGTAGAGGCCGGGCTCTTCCTGCTGCCACACGCTCCAGGGATCCGGATAGGCCCGAAACAGGGCCCCCTCCACCAGGGAGCGCAGGTAGTAGCTGGTCTCAAAGGTGCTCAGGAACCGCTGCCGCAGTCGGCGACCGGCCAGACCCACCCCCACGGTGGCGGCATCCTGCAATTGGGGGTTGAGGAGAACGACGGGTTTGGGATCCCGTCCTTTGGAAGCCAGCCCAGAGGGATCCCCACCGCTGACCGCTTGGCAAACCCGCTCCACCTGATCCAAGCTGTAAACCGCTGGCATCACCAGCAGGAGGCTCTGTTCTGGGGTAGGTTGAGTCCGGGAAGTCAAGCTCTGTAATTCAATCCCTTCTGGCAGGGATCCCCATTCCCGCTGGGCCAGGGCTGCTCCGCCGGCATCGCTGAATAGCACCAAAGCAGGCGGTTGCAGCAGCTCCAAAAACGGACGGGCCAAGACTTCCGGTTTAATCTCAGGAGCCAGGATCTCAATGAGCAGGCGGCGATATCCTGCTTGCATAGCCAGCCTTGTGGCCTGGATGGCCTGCTCACAGGCCTGGGCCAGGTCGATGGGCAAGTTGGGAAATTGGGTTAGTTGCAGTTGCTCGGCCACAGTCCAGTCCAATTATGATTCAGCCAGTAACCAGGGATGCTCAGCCAGACACTTCTTCCCAAGCCTTGTGGGTGAGCAACTCCTCCAGAACCCGCACCCCCCGCAGTTGGTTGGAAAGGGGCAGGTGGCCCTTGGGGGCGGAGAGATCCCAGATGAACTCGTCAGGGTAGCGAGTCCAGTGGTAGCCCTGCTTCCAGCCAATGAGCGGCCAGAGGCGCTCCCAGTTGCGGTTCACCCCCAGCCACAGTTGCCGCTGCACCGAGTAGCCAAAGCGATCCCCGGAGGCCGCCCGCCACAGGCGATCGATCGTGCGCAGATCCTCGACCGGGATCCGGCTCACCTCGGAAAAATACAGCCAGCCCCGCCGCGCCGCCCCCTCTCCTGCCGCCCGACATAGCAGTTGTAGGCTCAGCCGATCCGCCTCCAGCCAGGCTCCCGCCGATAACAGCTCCTGTAGAGGACGATAGTCGATATTCAGGGCTGAAGTCAGAGGGACGGTCACCATTGCCAAGTTGCAAAAGGTCTCCCTTGATTTTAGTCCCTGCTGTCCGTCCCCTCAGGTTTCAGGCGGGTACTTGGGCGGATCCCCGAAGATGATGCGATAGCCGATGTACGCCACCCCCAACAGCCCTGCCAGGATCCACAAGAAAGCCGAAAAGGGCATGTAGGAAAAAAAGACAAGATAAACCCGGCGACTGAGCCAAGAAAAAATAAGATAGACTGCCGCCAAAATGCCGATCCCTTGCAAGGTGCGAAAAGCCGGCACCCGCGAGAGAGGCATGCGCTGCCGCGCCACCCAGATGGAGCTAAGAAAAGTCCAGGGAGGCACCAGCAGCAAGAACATATCCGCCTGCTTCACCACCGCCTGCCAGCCGGCGGTGTTGGTGGCATAGGCCAAGTAGCCCGCCCAGAGGACAAGAGTTACCGCTCCCAAGCCGATACTTAAGCTGAGCAAAAAAGGCTCCTCCCATTGGCCTGGGATCCAGTCGCAGAGAACCCAAACCACCCAAGGGGTGGCAAAGAGCAAAAGCGCAATGGCTAAGCCATTGGCGTTGAGCTGGGTAAAAAACGTCTCCAGAGTCATGAACAGCAAAAGGAGCGAACGTCACCCTTGATGGTAATGATTCCTCCTTCAATCTGCAATTCGATTCGTATACAGAATCCATGAATTTGTTGGGAGCAATGCCCAAAAGGTTCACAGCCCGTCCGGGCATTCGTGTAAGCCTTGCCAAGCAACAACAGCGGGGATGGAAGTGGGAAAAAGAAAAGGGATCCTTGACGCTGGCCAGGGATCCCTTCCTGTAGTCTTTCCTAAAAAGCTCAAGACATTTTCTATGGCGTTGCTGAGGGAATTAACCCAAGCCACTCTCCCCTTTTGCAAGAAGTGAGTCTGGCATCGGAATCCCTACTCCTCCGGATCCATCCGCCTCAGTCCATTAACCCAATCTACAGCCCTTGCAGCACCGTATCTGGGCGGGCCGACAGATTCTGGATGCGGGTATCCTGGGCAGGCGGGGTGTCTGCTTGGGTGAACACGCCGATCTGCCGCAAATACCGAGCCAAGGCATCTTGCTCGCTGCCGGGGGTATCGAAGGTAATGCCAGAGCTGGGGGCCAAGTTGACCCGGTTGGGGTTAGACAGGCGAGGGAAGGGATAGTCATCCCCACCATTAGCCAAGAAGTCCAGGGTCACCAGGCGGAAGGTGCGTCTGGGATCCCCTTGCACTTGGCCGTTGCGCACCACCACATCCCGACCCGTGGGCGTATCCACCCGCAAGGAGAGGACGCGGGATCCCGGTGGCCGCGAGGGATCAAAGCTAAAGGCAAAGCCGCCAATTTGCGGGAAACGGCCTGGCGTGGCTCCTGGCTGGGTTTGCGCCACCCCGTGTTCCACTATCTGCTTCAGTTCCTCAGCGGTGACGGTCAACAGAGAGAGGCCGTTGTTAAAAGCAAGGGCGGTTTCGATGTCCAGCTGAGAGATTTGACCGGACTGCTTGCCGGCTTCAGGGTTAGCCACCGGTGGGATGCGCCGCACCGGCTCACCGCCGCCGCCGCCGGTGGTAGCCCCAATGGGAGCGCGAATGCCGCCACCATTTTTCAGGGAGATGACCGTAGAAGGATCGACCGTTCTGGCGTAGGCCAGGTTGGCATCGGCAGTGAGGTTGCCCAGGTTGGTTTCCTCAGTGCGCACCTCTGCCCGCAGGCCGTTGAGAAATTGTGTGGTGGAGCCGAAGGTGCGGCCATCTTTGGTGCGGATGATGTTGCCAATTTCGTTGGCTATCCGCACTACGTCGGGATTGGGGGTGCCCCTGACAGCTGCTACCCCTTGGTCGTCGGTGGCATAGGCACCGCTCACCGGGTCAATGCGGGCAATAACCCCGTTGGCGTCAAAGCTGACCACCAGGCGGCCCACGTAACGGTAGTTGGCGCCGGTGTTCACCACTGCCACCGGTTGACCGCTAGCCGAGGTGCGCAGAATGGGGTAGTCGCCCGTGCGCACATCCTCAGGGCGCAGGCGGTCAGTGGGCTTGGCAAGGACGCGGTGGGAGCCACCCGCAATGATGACATCGACATCCCGCAGCTGGGTGGCCAGGGTCACCTCATTCTGGAGTTGCTGCAGGTGGGCTAGGAGAATGATCTTATTGATGCCCTGCGCAGTGAGTTGGTTAACGAAGTTTTGGATGAGGGCAGCATTGACCTGGTCGGTGTCGTCCACCCTGCCTTCTACCCTCACCTCGGGGCCGGGGCTAGAGATGGCCGCCAAACGGGTGGTGGTGGCTCCCACCAGACCGATCCGCTGCCCTCCTACCGTGATTACCGCCGTCTTGGCGATCTTGCCGCGGATAGAGCTGGCCTCTTGACCATCAGCAGCAAAGTCAGAGCTAGCCAATTCGCCGGTACCGCTGAAGCTGAGGTTGGCGCTCAAGTAGGGAAAACGAGCCCCAGCGTAGCCGCGGCCAGTGTCGGGCCGGATGAGGTCGCGAATTTGGCGCGTGCCTTGGTCGAACTCGTGGTTGCCGAAGGCAGCCGCCTCAAAGCCAATGGCGTTGATGATCTCGATATCGGCTTTGCCAGGGGTGAGGTTGTAACGGCCTTGCAGAGACCGATCCGTGCTGGCGTTGTAGAAGGGGCTGGGGATATAGTTGTCCCCACTGGAGAGCACCACCGTGTTGGGAAATTGGGGGCGCAGAGCATTCACCACCGCCGAGAAGCGCGGCGCATCTTGTACGGCAGCGATCGAGGCTTCCAAGTCGCTGGCATGTAGGATTTGCAGGGTAAAAGCGGGCGGCTGAGTCGAGAGAGCCACATTGGGATCCGAGGCGATAAACCCAGCCCCTCCGCCGGTTGGGGGAACCGAGCTGCTGCTACCGCAGGCGCTGGCCAGGCTCAGCACCAAACACCACAACCCGACCCACAGGGACCTGGCCAGAGGGTTCAGCCAATCCGGGAGCCATCTCTTGGCAGGGGCAGACCCTCGAGCACGGCAAGCTGGTTTCATGACAATTCCTTCACTCCATCCACAAGAGAGGACGCATCCGCGTTCACGTTACCAAGGCTGGGATTGGGGTTTCGCTATGACCTGTTTAAGGTTAGGTCAAGCCTAGGTTAAACTTCCCCTGGATCCCAGCCAAATTGTTGCAAGTCCACCTGGCCCTCGGCGTCGAAGTGGATCCCTTCGGCTTGCAGCAGCGCTTTCTGCAGGTCGTCGTAGCCCAGGCGAAAAGGGGAGTAGGAAATGCAGCCCTGGGCGTTGATCACCCGGTGCCAAGGGATGTCGGTGTTTTGGCCTTGCAGGCGAAACAAAGCATAGCCCACCTGGCGAGCATAGCCGGGGTAACCGGCAACCCGCGCCACCTGCCCATAGGTGGCCACTCGGCCCGGCGGGATCCGCCGCACCACTTCGTAAAAGCGCTGGTAGAGGCTAGTAGATGGAGCGCTAGTGGAGCCAGACTGGGTCACAGGGATCCTCGCTCAAACTTGGCAGACAATAAGATGTGGAACGGATTAGATCCCCGGGTCCATGAGCTATTTAATCGCGGTACTGCCGGATCGCATAGCCGCTGAGGCGGCCTACAGCGCCCTGGAACAAGCCGGCTTTTCCCTGGAGCGATTGCACCTACTGGGGCGGGGCTACAAAACCGCCGACGAGTTTGGGCTGATCGATCCGGCCCGAGCCGCCCGCCGTCAGATGCAGCGTTTGGCCATTTGGTTGGTGCCCTTTGGCTTTTTGGCCGGGGTGGGGTTCAGCGTTTTGAGTGGTTTGGATACCTTTGCCTGGGCGGGACCTATAGGCAACCACCTGATCGGCGGCCTATTGGGCGCGATGGGTGGGGCCATGGGCAGCTTTTTCGTCGGCGGCGGAGTGGGCTTGTCTGGTGGCTCCGGCGATGCTTTGGCTTACCGCAACCGCCTCGCTGCGGGCAAGTACGTGCTCATTGTGGAAGAAGAGAACGAAACCCGCCTCCGCGAAGCCACGCGGATTTTGCGCCAGTTTGAGCCGGAAAATCTGCAAGGGTACAGAGAGCGCCCCTAGACTGGGAGATCTGGGCAGCTATTGAGAGAACTCAGGGAGGTCCAAAAGCATGTCTTGGCTGTGGCAGCAAGTCCCATCGCCGCTTGGGCGGTGGCGGAAGGAAGGGATCCCCAGCTTTGCCGCTGCTGGGGGTGCACTGGCAGTTACGGGGTTTTTTTCGCCGGCTTTTGCCCACCACGCC
>NZ_JANSHW010000207.1:0-23742 GCF_047461815.1 Synechococcus sp. R6-10 | reverse complement strand
GCAAGAAGCGATGAAATCAAAAAATGTAAATCGGCTTTACCTCGCGCAAAAGGTCTTAGATCGGTTTCCAACCTGCTTCCCATCTCGGATCCCAGGCTGTTCTCCCTGTCCTTCGCGGGAGTAGTTTTTTACAAAAGAGAATGTTTCTTTGCCTAGCTTTACAACATGAACAAAGATGTCAGCCCCGATCGCGGCTTTGCAGCTTGCAAGGGATCCATTTTCAGTATCGGAGCGAACATTCTCATAAAGGATACATAATTTAACACTTGCTGCAATCCTCGGTCGGGCCTGAGGTTGGGGCAAAATCTGAGAAGGTTCTCTTCGATTCCCTAAGATTTTCGGTACACACCTTTACAGAAGTTCTGGATGCCCGCTTATGTCTATTGAGTCGGATCGCACTCCTTCCCCGGAGCTGCTGCAGATGGCGCGTTGGCTGGCAGGAGACTTCAGCAACCAAGAGCAAGCCTGGGAGAATCCACCGTTTTTTGCCCAAATCCGAGTGGCCTACCGCCCCTTGCCGGCCCAAGTTTTGGGCGGGATCGGCTTTTATGTGGAGCAAGCCTACAGTGGCCATTTGGAAGATCCCTATCGGCAGGCGGTGGTGGAATTGACTCAGGCAAGCGCTGGGATCCTGATTCGCAACTATCGCCCTTTGGAGCCGCAGCGGTGGCGGGGCTGTGCTCGGGAGAGGGCAGACCAACTGAGTCAACTGAGGGCTGCCGATCTGGCCTATCTAGAGGGGTGTGATGTGCAGGTGAAGAGGCAGGGATCCCTCTTCATCGGCGCGACGGAGCCGGGGTGCCGGTGTTGCGTGGTGCGCAACGGCCAAGCCACCTATTTGCAGACCACCTTGCACCTGAGCGAGAGCGAGTTTTGCAGCCATGACCGAGGGATGGATCCCATCACCCACCAGCAGGTTTGGGGAGCCCTGGCAGGCGCTTTTCGCTTCCAAAAAGTGGTCGATTGGCAGGCGGAGCTAATGCTGTAGGCTGCAGCCCATCCAGCCCCACAACTCCACAGTTGACAGCGCTATTGCGCACTCTCCCTCAGCCAGCTTTGTGTACACTGTCCTTGGCCGGGATCCAAATCCCCCAGGTTTGAGCGTGCTGTTTACCGGTTGCAACCGGGCTAGGCTCCTTTTAATTCAGTGTGGGTATTCAATGCAGGCGAGGTCGGGCCCAAAGGATGAGCCACGGTCTGGGTGGGCTTGGCACAGCCCTTGGGGAATGGTGATCGCCCTGGTTGGGATCTTGACCTTGCTGCTGCTCGGTGCCGGCTGTTCTGGCCAGGGGGAATCTGCAGCTTCCCCCCCTGCGTTGATCCCTCTCCCACCTCAACCGGGAACCGAGTCGATTCCCATGCCGGTGCGTACCCTGGGCAACAGCCGCTTCAAGCTCCTGGGCCTGACAGTGGGGGTGGCCGGGAGCGGAGCTGAGGTGTTACTGGATACCGGCTCGGCAGGTTTGCGCATCATAGCGACAGCAGCAGGTCGCTTTGGCCTGGAGCGGACGGGGATCCCTTCCACCGTGACGTTTGGAGATGGCACGCAATTTATCGGCGTGTTGGCCCGCGCCCCCTTCAGCATAGGAGGGATCCCCAGTCGAGAGCCGGTAACAATTCAGTTGATCGACCAAATCACTTGCGTGGAGCCACTGGTGGCCAACTGTTCCGACAATCTGTTTGGGCCAGGACGGCCTTTTGCTGGGATCCTAGGCACGTCCTTGGATGAGCGCAGCCCCGACCGCGAGCTGTTTAGTCCGCTCACCCGCCTTCCGGGCAATTTCCGCTCTGGGTACATTATTCAAACGGGGGGCTTCAACTCCACCCAGGGCCTGTTCACGGTTGGCCTAACGGCTGCCAACACCGTCGGCTTCAATTTCCGGCAGTTTCCCCAGGTGGGAAGCTTTCCCGACGGCACCCCCATCTGGCGGGATGAGGCTTTACAAGTGGCCTACAGCATCAGCAACACTTCTATTCAAAATGCTCTCAGCCCCACCGTTTTTGACAGTGGTTCTTCCGACATTTTTCTCAACGTCAGGCTGTTGGGGGCAGCTCCCTTCTCCACCTCGACCTTACCCCCTGGGGCAGAGTGGCGAGCGGTATTGGCGGGAGCTTTCGAGTATCGCATTCGAGTTGGCTTTCCCATTACGCCCAGTCGAGATCGGATTTTCGTCAACGGCAACCAGGGGGTGCAACTGTTGGGCATGCCGCTGTTTTTCAATATCGACGTTGCCTTCGATGTTGAGGGCGGGCGGATCGGCTTTCGCGTGCGTTGAGACAAAGTTGTTTTGAACCATCCCAAACGTTAACGTTGGGTTCAATTGCGGAGAAAAACTTGCCATGTTCGGTCGAGCCTTGCAAACCGGGAACAGCACGCCGCGCAGATGGCCTTGGGTTTGGGGACTGCTGTTGTTGTGTTGGTTGGGGCTAGGTGGGCCAGGGTGGGCCGTGAGCTTAGGGGATCCCTTGCCGGAGTGGGCTGAGTCTGTGCAGGTGGGACGACAGCGGCTGCGCGGGGTGGAGCAATACCGCGGCCAGGAACAAATCCGCGCCTATGGCAACGAAGCAGGACGGGTGTTTTGGATTCAAATCAACAGCAGCGCTGACTTGCCCCCGGATTACCGAGACTATTTGGGCGAATACCAACAATTTCTGGTAGAAGCTGTAGAAGTGGTGCCGTTGCGAGCCCGACGGCTGCGCTTCCGCCAGGGAAATCGCAGCGCCGAGTGGCAGGTGGTGGGCATGAGCGGTCGGTTTCAGGCGGAGGCGATCAGCAGAGATTTGGCTCCGCCAGGGTTGTTTGGAGATCCCTCGTGAAGAGCAGGAGAATTAGAGCTTATCCTAGAGATCCTAGAGAGAAACTTGAAACTAGAGTCTGCCAATGAATTTACTCCAGAAGAAAGTTGAGGTTACTCTTAATCGCTTCTTCGTCAAGGAGCTAACTCAAGAAGAGCTCACCTTCTATGAGTATAGTTGCAGGCCAAACCCTCTTCCAGATCTAGGAGAGGAGCAGAGGGCTCTCTCCAAGATTTGTAATCAGCTAGGTGTAATGGCTGTTCGTCTGGGAAATCGCATCATAACCCGAGAAAAAGTTCCGGCCAGTAAACTCAAAACAGAGGAATGGGAGTTGGAAGAGCTTGGTTCTAAGGCTCTAGATTGTACAGACCCTACAGAGAGACAGGCTCTAGAAACTTTCGAGCGCAAGAAACTAGATTGGAGTCTAAGATCTAAGTACAAAAGAACAGAGATTGAGCTATCAACAGGAGGAGGATTGATCTGGTGGGTTACGGGTCTGGAAGGAGTAGAACGGATTGAAGGAGTAAAACCACTTTGCGGAGATGGGTGGGAGGTTCACAGAGGAAGAGAGCTAGACGTTGTTATTAGACAAGATAAGAAGCTCTATCTAGAGATCGACATCCGATACCATTTCTACAGCCCATGGACGCTGCATGAGTGGCTGGAAAATTACCCAGATGTCTCAATTGAAATTGTACGAAACACATACAGGACAAAAAATAATAAATACCCAACTTGGGAGTATCGAGGCATTATTTCCAATCAGTCGCCAAGGGAAGTATGGTTAGCGGAGCTAAACACTAGCTTAGCGGATTATCATGTACAGAAGTACGGAGCAACTCCAGAAGAAGTTGATGGCTCTCTGGTGGTTCAAGTGGTCTCGAGAGAACGCAATTTCAGACAAAAGGCAGAGCCTATCCTTCATCTATCGCGGAGACTGTCGCCTGTTTTAACTTTGGAGATGCTAGCAAGTATAGAAGATCAAAGATGGACTGGCAAAAAAGTTAGCTCCTTGGTTAGCGAGCACATCAGAAAAAGTTTAGAAGAGAGATTGAAAGAGTCTAAAGAGACCGCAAAAACTATTATAGAAAATGTCTACAATATTTCTGACTTTCAGGCTGATCCCCTAAAAGCAGAAGGATACATTATGCCAAGGCCAAGGCTATTGGGGTTTGGTCATAGACAAGTCCAAAACCTCGCGAGAGTTAGGTACCAAGGATGTGCAAGAGTTGGCGAGACAAAGTTTGGACTTCTAAATCTTGACGATAATAAACGTGAGTATCCTACTGAGGTTCGCAAGTGCCTACTTGAAGTAGCTAAAAAGAGCGGAGCAAGAGTTGAAATAGACTTTTACGCAACCCGTCAAGATTTGCCTGAAGGCGACCTTGCTCAACAGAGGTTTTGGCAAAGCTGGGCCGACAAAGGGATCAAAACCGTTCTGGTTGTCATGCCCTTGTCGCCTAATGAGCACAAGCAAAAGATCCGCTTGCAAGCACTTCGAGCAGGAATAGCAACTCAGTTTATGATTCCTGGAGCTGACCCCTACAAAGCTCTAAATGTCGTACTAGGACTTCTGTGTAAAGCTGCGTGGCAACCCGTGTTGCTTGAACCCCTCGATCATCCTGAGTGCTCCGAGCTTACCATTGGTTTTGATGTGGGGACGAATCGAGAGCTTTACTACGGAACCTCTGCCTTCGCGGTACTGGCCAATGGTCAAAGCTTAGGCTGGGAGTTGCCCGATATACAAAGAGGAGAAACTTTTTCCGGCGAGGCAATTTATCAAACCGTGTCCAAGCTCGTCAATAGATTCTACAACAAATTTCATCGATACCCTAGAAAGGTTCTTTTGATGAGGGATGGCTTAGTTCAAAGAGGCGAATTTGATAAAACAATTGAGGAACTAAGAAAAGAAAAGATTGCTGTGGATATTGTTGGAGTGCGCAAAAGTGGCACAGTCAGAATAGGAAGAGAGGAAAAAGGAAGCTATAGAGACGCTGCAATGGGCACTGTCATTTTTGACCATGAACGAAGGTCATTTATGCTCGTAACAAGCCAGCCCATTAAGAAGTCCTCGGTGCCAATTGGCAGCGCAAGACCGCTGCGAGTTGTCCATGAACACGGCAACACTCCTTTGGAAGTTCTGGCTATACAAACTTACCATCTCTCCCAGCTTCATCCCGCCAGTGGTTTTCAAGCCTGTAGGCTTCCTTGGGTATTGCACTTTGCCGACAAAAGCAGTAAAGAGTTCCAGCGCATTGGCAACAGCATTTTTAGTGTGCTGCAGAACATAAACCGAGAGAAGTTGATTGCCGTCTAGCCAAGGGAGGGGATCCCCACCTGCCGGCCTTGCTAGGATTGGGGGGGTGGTTGGTGTTGCGGCTATGGTGGAGATGAATGAGGTCTGGAAGACCTTTCTAAGCAATCCTGTTCCGTTCTGTGGCGGTTTTCTCAGCGGCCTGCTGCGTTTGGATGTGAAGCAAGATCCGCTGCGCAGTTGGCTGGAGTCCCAGGGGCTGAGGGTGGAGGAGCCCCCGCCTTCCGGTCGCTCCGACGGCCCCCAATCCATTTCCATTGAATAGGCGTACTCAATCGGCGGGCAGAGAGTAGGGATCCCTTCCGAACGCTTTCTCTCAGGTGTGGGAAGCGCTCTGATCCGGGCACAAGCAGCGACAAGAAGGGCAGCAAGAGCGGTGTTGCGAGGTGAGCTGATGTTCCCTGAACCCTCCCAATTTAGGAAGCGGCAGGGATCCCTTCGAGGCTGGGGCTATCTCGGCGGGGTGGTGTTCCTAGTAACGGGACTGGTCGGTCTGCCGTCAGGGGATCCAGCCGTGGCCCAATCGGCTCCCTCTTCTCTTGCCAGCCCTAAGCAGGATCCCCAAGCTTGGCTGGAGCGCTACAACGCCGCTCTAGAGCAATTGCCCCCTTTGCCCAACTTGCAATATCGCCAGCAGGTGCGGGTAGAGGGATCCCAAACCTTCACAGCCACGTTGGATGTGCTCTACCGCCGCGACGGCAGTTGGCAGGCTTGGGTAGCCGAAGGGGATCGCATCCGCCTCTTGGATTCGCGCCAATTGGAAGTGGTGAACCAGTCGGATCTGCTGCAGCTGTACTCGGTGTATGTGAGCCGACCGGAAGCCCTCTTGCCCTCGGTGAGCTTTTACTTGAAGGCGGATCCCAGCCGCTACCGCGTCCTCTCCTCAGAACGGGTGGATTTGGCTGGATCCCCTGTCCAGCACTTGCGCCTAGAGCCCATTCAGGAAGGCCAGTTGCGGGAGCTGTGGCTGGATCCGCAGTCGGGGCTGCCGCGGCAGGTGTTGCTGTTTTTGTCGGGGGTGTGGGGGCAGGCCTATGTCCTGATGGGGTTTACGGCGGTGCCAGCTCCCGAGGGAGGGGAGCGCTACTGGCTGCCGGAGAGCACCCGCATCAATTTGGGCTATGGCTTTTGGACCCTGGAGGGCCTGAACCGCCGCGTGTTCAGGGGATCCCTGTCCATCCAGCATGACTACCAGGACTACCGCATTTTGCCAGAAGGGACGCAGTTGCGCTTTTTGCCTTCGCAGCCGCCGGTGGATGCGCCGCCGGTGGTAGCCGGCCTGCCGGGGAGCGCTCCTCAAGCGGAGTTGGGAGATGTGCGGGCCTTGGGAGTGGATGAGCAGGGCAACCAGCAGTTCAGCATTGGCCTGGGCCGGCGCTCCAGCCCGGACAATTCCTTGGAAGACCGAATCGTTGCTTTCAACCTAACCCGACCCACCAGCCGCAACGCCCTGACCCAAATCGATACTTTAGCTCTTTTGCCTCTGGGGAATGGCCAGTTGCCCATCTATCTCTTCCAATTCGACACCGGTCGCCCCCTCTCGCCCCTGCAGGGGGTAGAGCGCCCGCAGGTGGATCCCAACGAGGTCTTCGCTCCTAAGCCGCCAGCCATCAAACTCTTTGGAGATTAGCTCCCCAATGCTGATAGATGCTGCCTATGGGGTGATCCCCATCCTGCCCCACCCACCCGCCCAGGAAGCTCCCAGACTGGGCTCTTCTCATTTGTATCTGCTCATCCAGCACCAGAAGGGGCATTGGGCTTTCCCAAAAGGGCACAAGGATAGCTCCGAAAGCGACCTGGAGGCGGCGCAGCGAGAATTGCGAGAGGAAACCGGCTTGACCGACTACCAGCTTCTGACCCTGCCCGGCCAGTCTGACCCTTTGACGCTGCAGGAAGCCTACACCTTTACGGATCCAGAGGGGAACCGAGTGGCCAAAACCGTTACCTACTACGTGGCCTTGCTGCCGCCCCAATTTCCTCCCCCTGAGCTACAGGTGCAACCAGAGGAGGTGGCCGCCTACCGCTGGTGCTCCTACCCCGAAGCCTTGGAGCAGATCAGTTTTGAAGAGAGTCGGCAACTGCTGCGCCGCTGCCAAGCCCACCTGGAGCAGCTTTGGAAATTGGAGAAGACCTAAGTTCCGTATTTTTACGGAAGAGGTTTATCGGGGTTACCTTTATCTTGTCTTGCAGGCTTTCCGCGGGAAGTTCCCGAGTAAGAAAGCCAGCAGACAATCTGAGGGCTAGCCTTCACCTTTAGAGATTGGCTGATGAGCAATAGTCATCGATCTCCCCAGGAGGAGAGTTTTTCTGAATACGGATTGAACGCTGAAACTGCCTTTGAGTTCGTGCAGCCTTGGCCGTCTTGTTGGGCTTGGCTCATCTAAAGATCTCGTCTGGGTCAGGGCTGGGCTTGAACTGTATTCTGGAAAGCATTTTTTCACCGGCTTGTGGGGTAGCTAAGACTTCAGTCGTGTCATCAACCTCAGCGCAGGAAATTGTTCCGAGCACGTCCTCTCGACCCATGAACCGTCCCCCCGTCTGTACAGAAGTCTCGGCCCATCTGCTGAACGCAGAGGTCAGCTTCACAGGAGTTGTTCGGTATTTCAGTGCCTTGGACAAAGGGGAGGGGCTGGGCACTTGGTCATTGGTGTTTCACCAAGGTCGCCTGGGGTTTGCTCACCACAGCTTGGAGCCCTTGGAGCGCTTGGATCGCCACCTGCGTCGGCTCAGCCATCAAGTCTTTTCTCTGACTCGCCAAAATTGCCTACGCATCCATCGGCAGGTGGAGGCGCTATTGGCTCAGGAGACTGGGCCTCTACCTGCAGACCTTCTGGGGCTGAGTTGGATGGTAACGGAGCAACTGCTGCCTTGGGAAGCTGCGCGCAGGTTGAATGCTTGGATCGGCGAGGAGGTGCTGCAAAATCTGTTGCTGGTTCCAGGGGGCTTTCAGCAGGAGATCATCCCACTGGACAACGTGCCCACCCTGGGCCAGTGGGATGGGGGATCCCTGCTCGACCTGATCCAAAAGCGGCTACGGGCATGGCAATCTTTGGGGCCTGAGATCACCTCCCCCTACCAACGGCCCTACTTTGCCAGCCGGGCCCAGGCAGAACGCCTTCCCGCCGAGCAACAGGAACGGCTAGGCCGGTTACTGAAGGGGTTTAGCTTCCGCCAGTTGAGCGCCCTTCTCGATCAAGACGACCTCCAGATCGCTCGCCGCCTACATCCTCTGGTCAAAGCCGGTATCCTTGTCCTGCGGGATCCCCAGCCCCCCTTTGATCGGCTGCCCAAAACCTACTCGGCCAAGCTTGAGACAGAATCACAGCCCTCAGAAACTCCCACCGTCCCTCTTCACCTGGCCAACGGGCTTGCAGATCTAGGCCCATCTCCCCAAGCCTCGAAAACCTGGATTGTGGCCTGTATTGACGACAGCGAAGCCATGCTCAGCGAGTTGCAGCGGTTGTTGGAAGGGCACAACCTGGTCATTCACACCATCAGCGACTCTTTGAAAGCCCTGATGAAGCTGACCACCCTCAAGCCAGATTTGATCCTGCTGGACGTGGGTATGCCCAACGTGGATGGCTACCAATTGTGCAGCCTCATCCGCAAATCCTCCGTGTTAAAGGATGTGCCGGTGGTGATGGTCACAGGCCACAAAGGTCTGATCGATCGGGTGAAGGCGCGCCTGGCCGGTGCCACCGATTACCTGACCAAGCCCTTTCGGCAGGAAGAATTGCTGCAGATGGTGTTTCGCTATCTCAGCTAGGGATCCCTCTAAAGGTTCGTCGAAAAAGAGATAAGGAGATGTCGATCATGGTGAAAGTTCTTGTGGTGGAAGATGTGGCCTCGGAGCGACAGCTCATCAGCGATTACCTCCGCTCAGAAGGCTATCAGGTGGTAGCGGTGGCCAACGCCCAAGAGGCATTGCAGCAGATCCGCAACGACAAACCCGATGTGGTGCTGACGGACTTGGTCATGGAAGGCATGAGCGGGCTGGAATTGTGCCGCCAAATCAAGAAAAACCCGGAAACCCAAAAGTTGCCCGTTGTGGCCTGTACTTCTAAAAATCAAGAGCTGGACAAACTCTGGGGCATGAAGCAAGGGATCGATCTTTATCTGACCAAGCCTTTTACCCGCGAAGACATTTTGCGGGCCGTGAAATCAGTAGTGCTCAGCCCGAGCTCATGATTTTTGCCACTCCTGTCCTTGCTGAGCTGCGCCTCCAGTTAGGATCCCTGTGATTATCACGAATTGTTCTTAGGAGATGTCTTAGAATTGGCAGAGCGAGAACGGCAATGGCGGTAGCTTTCTCCCCACACAGCCCTACTTCTACCCGTACCGGCGAGCTGTACTTACATCTACAGTTGGGGGTAGACTGTCGGGCCCTTTTGCCCATGGCATTTGCCCAGGAAGCTCTAATTGTTGGCCCGCACCACTTTACCCTTCTCCCCAACCAGCCCGCATGGGTGCTGGGCTTGTTCAACTATCGCAATCGCATTCTCTGGGGACTGGATCTGCCGCAATTTCTCGGCCTAGAGCCCTTGGACTTTGGGCAGCCCGAACACCACTTGGTGGTGATGCGCCCAGAATTTGGGGGCTCTGCATCGCCAGTGCGAACAGGCTTGGGCCTGGCAACCCAACACGTGAAAGGAGTAGCTCGAGTGCCCGCCGAGGAGATCCAACCCTTAACAAAAGCCCAGGCAGCACAAAACAACTTTCGACTGGAGAACTTCTACGACTCTTGCAAAGGGCTGGTGTTGGAAGGGGATGAGCCTCTCTGGGTGCTCGACCCTCTTGCCATTGTCCAAAAGCTCAACTCAGTTGATTCCTCGGCAAACCCTTGATCTTGGCGACCTTTTCCCCGACTTACCCTCACTTAAAGGCAAAATTCTATGGTTTCCTTCCGTCCCCTCTTTCTCAGGCCTGCTCCATCTTCCCGGCCCCAACGCAAAGTCGCGGGATCCCGCCTGGCCCTGGCAATCAGTTTTCCTCTGGGCATCAGCTCCCTGCTGTTTGCCGTCTCTGCCGGCAGCGTAGCCCGCACCTATTTCGAGTTCAAGCCGGCGATCTCGCGGCAGTTCACCCTGCAAAACCTGAGCGATCAGGTGATCTATTTGGATGAAGTCTTGACCATGTCTGCCCGCATGGCCGCTGCCAGCGGGGATCTGTCCTGGGAAGAGCGCTACAACATCCATGTCCCTCAGTTGGATGAGGTGCTGGCGGAGATTCAGCAATTGGATCCCGCCTCTTACGAAGCCTATGCAGCCAAAACCACAGCAGCCAACATCAAGCTGGTGGAGTGGGAAGTGCAGGCTTTTGATCTGATTCGGGCCGGCGAGCAGGAACGGGCTTTCAACTTGCTGCACAGCCCTGAGTACGAAGAGCAAAAGCGCATCTACGCCGAAGGGATCAACCAAACCCTGGAGGCCATTCGCAGCAACATTCAGGCCAGCGTCCAGCTTTACGAGCAAGATCTGCTGCAGGCTTTGATCTTTTCCGGCATCAGCTTCCCGATTCTGCTGCTGAGCTGGGGGATCATTTTGATCCTGGTGCGCAACTTTGTGCGGGAACGCAACGCCACCTACGAGCGACAAGTTTCCGACACCCGACTGGCCCAGCGGTTTGCCGATATTGCCCGGATTCGCCAAGAGCAAGAGCTGATCGATCCCCTAACTGACTTGTTGGGCGAGATGCGCCAGCGCTTCGGTGCCGAACGAGTGGCCTTCTATCGCTTGACCGCTCCCGAAGAGGCGCAGGTTATCGCTGAATCTCACGACAGCCGCCTGCCCGACACCTTGGGCACCCTCCTCCGCAGGATCCCGGCTCCGATCCAGCAGGCTCTCCACGGCGGGCAAGTTTACGCTTTTGGCCCGGTGCCTAGGCCAGATCTGGGCGCCGACTACCTGCAGAGGCTGGCCACAGCCCAACTGAAAGCCGAGATGATAGCGCCGGTGGTGCGTGGCGATGAGCTTTACGGTTTTTTGGCAATAGGCCGCGCCCAAAGCCAGAGCTGGTCTGACGAAGAACAGAAAACCTTGGCAGAGCTGGCCAACCGCCTGGGTCAAGCTTTGGGTAACCTGGGGGCGCTGGAGCAAAAAGCCGTGGCCGCCCAGGAACGGGAGCGGTCGGAAGCGCTGCAAAGAGAGCTGCTGCAGCTTATCAGCGAGGTCACAGAAGCCTCGCGGGGGGACCTCACGGTGCGGGCGCAGCTAACAGCCGGACAAGTTGGCATCATGGCGGACTTTTTCAACGTCATTATCGAGAGCTTGCGCGACATCGTGATTCAAGTGCAGCAGGCCGCCGGTCAAGTCAACCAATCCATTGGTCGTGACGAGGCAGCCATTCGCGAGTTGGCCGAAGCCGCTCTCCGACAGGCCACCCAAATCGAAGAGACCTTGCGCTCTGTCGAGCAAATGACGCTCTCAATCGAGGAGGTAGCCGATAAAGCCCAACAGGCCGCCACCGTTGCCGAATCTGCCGCCGCCACGGCCATCAACAGCAGCTTGACTATGGATCGCACAGTGCAAAACATCCTGCAACTGCGGGAAACGGTGGCCGAAACGGCCAAGAAGGTGAAGCGGCTGGGGGAATCTTCCCAGCAGATTTCCAAGGTGGTGTCCTTGATCAACCAGATTGCGCTGAAAACCAACCTCTTGGCGGTGAACGCCAGTATCGAGGCAGCCCGTGCCGGCGAAGAAGGGCGAGGTTTTGCGGTGGTCGCCGAGGAAGTCGGGGCACTGGCGGCCCAGTCGGCAGAAGCCACCCGCGAGATCGAGCGCATTGTGGAAGGGATCCAACGGGAAACCGGCGAGGTGGTACAGGCGATGGAAACCAGCACCGGCCAGGTGGTGGAGGGAACCCGCTTGGTGGAAGCAGCCAAGCAGAGCCTGGGACAAATTGTGGAAGTCTCGCGGCAGGTGAACCAGCTCTTTCAGGCCATTGCCCGCTCCACCGATGCCCAGGCAGATGCATCTCAAACGGTGCGCCAGTTGATGCAGCAAATCGCCAACATTGCCGCCCAGACGGCGGCAGCCTCGCAGCAGGTGGCCAACTCTCTCCAGGCTACGGTGGCGGTTGCCCGTCAGTTGCAGACTTCTGTGTCCACCTTCAAGGTGGGGGAGGCGGTTTAGCATGGGGCCGAATCCCACTTCCCTCGACCCACGCGAGTGGCAGGTTAGGCTGCAGTTTTTGGACGAAGCCCAGGCTTACCTCGACACCCTGGAGGCAGGGGTGTTGGGCCTGGGATCCCAGAGTTTGGATCGCCCCCGTTTGGATCGCTTGCTGCGGGCTGCTCATTCCATCAAGGGCGGGGCGGCCATGATGGGCTTTCCGGTGCTTAGCGACTTGGCCCATCGCCTGGAAGATGGTTTCAAGATCTTGCAGGTGGATCCCCAAAAAGCCGACCCCGCAGTGGAGCGCAACCTCTTGGCGGCGTTGGATTGCATGCGCCAAATAGCTCAGCAGCACCGCCAGCAGCGGCTTTTGGACGAATCTTGGCTGGCAGAGCGGGTGCAGCCTCTTTTCGATCAATTGCGAGAGCAGTTGGGAGAGTTGCAGCCTGAGGACAACGTCCAAGTCCTGGCAGCAGAGGCCGGGGGCGATATGCGGGTGCTGCTGTTTGCAACCGAGGTGGAGGCCTGTCTGCAGCGGTTGGAAGGTGTGCTGGCCCACCCCGAGCAGCCCTGTTTGCGGGAGGAGTTTCTCATTGCTGCCCAAGAGCTGGGGGCGCTGGGGGAAATGTTGGATCTGCCTGCCTTTGCCACCCTGTGCGGCTCAGTAGTCCAAGCTCTGGAGACGCTGCCGCCAAATGCCAAGGAGCAGGTGTTGCCCGTTGCTCAGGCGGCTTTACAAGCTTGGCGACGCTCGCAGGCCCTGGTGCTGGTCGGTCAGGTCGCTCTTCTCCCCAGCTCCTGGGATCCGGCAGAGCCTCCAGTTTCCCCCCCGCCAGAAGCCCCTCCCCCTGCAATGGCAGGAGCCACCGAGCTGCCGGATTCGATTCCAGCCGGGGCCAAAAGCGCTGCCGAGATGCTACGGGTGCCGGCTCGCCCTCTGGAACAGTTGGGGGAGCTGTTGGGAGAGCTCATAGGGGAGCGCAACCGCTTAAACAGTCGCCTGCAACGGCTGCGGGAGCTGGTCAGCTTGTTCAAACGGCGGGTTCGCACTCTAGAAGAAACCAACAGCCGCCTGCGCAGCAGCTACGACCGCGTCGCTGCCACCGTGCCTGCTTCTGTGCTCTTGAAAAAAGAAGGGGATCCCGGCCTGACCTTGGCCGATACCTTTGACCTCTTGGAGATGGATCGCTATGGAGAGATGCACCTGCTGACCCAAGAGGTGATGGAAACCGTTGTGCAAATTGATGAGGTAACCCACGATATCGACACCACCCTGCAGGAGACCGAAGGCAGCGCCCGCCAGCTCAGCCGCCTCTCCAGGCAAATGCAAACCCGTCTCGACCAGGTGCGCATGCAGCCTCTATCGGATTTGACGGATCGCTTCCCCAGAGCGCTGCGGGAGCTGAGCTTAGCCCATGGCAAGCCCGTGGAGCTGCGGGTCTTGGGGGGATCCACCCTAATCGAGCGCTCGATTTTGGAGGCCTTGGCGGATCCCTTGTTGCACTTGGTGCGCAACGCCTTTGACCACGGCATCGAGGCTCCAGACACCCGCCTGGCCCAGGGCAAGCCGGCCAAGGGCCTCATCGAAATTGCCGCCAGCCAACGGGGCAACCGCACTCTGATCACGGTGCGAGACGATGGGGCAGGGATCTGTCTGGATAAAATCCGGGCCCGCGCCTTGCAGATAGGGTTTTCCGCTGCCGACCTGGCTGAGGCCAGCTCCCAGGAGCTGCTGGAGTTGATCTTCCAGCCGGGCTTCAGCACCGCCGAGCGAGTCAGCGAGCTATCTGGACGGGGAGTGGGTCTAGACGTGGTACGCACCAACCTGCAACGAATTGGCGGCCAGGTGCAGGTGGAATCTTGGCCGGGACGGGGCACGCTGTTTACCCTCACTCTGCCCGTTTCTTTGAGCGTCACCCGCGTGCTGCTGACAGAATGCCAGGGGTTGATGTTGGCTTTTCCGGCCAACGCAGTGGAAGAATTGCTTATCCCCCCGCAGTTGCCTGCCGATTCCTTTCTCTGGGAAGGGGAGCAGATCCCTTTAATTCCTGTGGGCCACTGGTTTCGCTTCGCGCGCTGGCAGCCTCGCCGGGAAATTGACGAGACCCCCCTTCTCGACCGACCTGTGGTGCTGCTGGTGGTAGAAGACAACCGGCCCTATGGCCTGTTGGTGGATCGCTTTTGGCGGGAGCAAGAGGTAACTCTGCGCCCGGTGGAGGGAGGTCTGCCTCTGCCGTCGGGATTCTCCGGCTGTACGGTTTTGGCCGATGGGCGAATCGCTCTTTTCGTGGATCCGCCTGCCCTCTTGAGCTGGCTGCTCGCCCAGCGGGATCAGCCCTGTCAGTCGGCAAGGGATCCCCTTCCCCAGCCCAGGTTTGCCGCCCAGCCCACCCTGCTGGTGGTGGAAGATTCGGTCAACGTGCGCCGCTTCTTGGCCATGACCCTAGAAAGAGCAGGGTTCCGGGTTGAACAGGCTCGCGACGGACAAGAGGCCCTCGAGCACTTGCAGAGAGGAATTCCCATCCGAGCGGTGATTACCGACATTGAAATGCCGCGGCTGGATGGCTTTGGCTTGCTGGCCCAGATTCGTGCCCACCCCCTGTATGACCAGCTTCCCGTGGTCATGCTCACCTCCCGCAGTGGCGAGAAACACCGCCAACTGGCCCAGCGGCTGGGAGCCAGCGCCTACCTCTCCAAGCCCTTCCAGGAACAGGAGCTGATCCAAAAGCTGCGGCAACTGCTGCAACCAGCCTCTTCGGCACCTTCCACCGGCGTTTTGATGGCGAGGTAGTCCATGCCCCTGCTTTCCCCTCTGCGCCTGCGTCGTCTGGCTCGGCAAGAACAACTGAGAAACCGGCAGACCTTGATTACTTTCCAACTGGGCTCCTACTGCTTCGGCCTCCCTGTTGATCGGGCGCGGCGAGTTTTTAGCTGGGCAGAGTTTCAGCTTGCTCAGGAGGGCGGCCCCCAGCTTTTGGATACCGGTCGTTTGTTGCTGGGCCGAGGGATCCCTTTTCAACCGGAAGGGGTTATTCTGTTGCAGCCAGGCAGTTCTGAGGACGGATTGTCCGACCAGATCGACAACCCAGAAACAGGGGCTCTGCCCATTCCCACTCAGCCCCTCCTGCGCCGTCTGCCCTCTTCCCAGTTGCAGCCTCTCCCCAGCCGCTATGCAGCTCAGGCCCGCCAAAGGGGTATTGTGCAGTGGATCCCGCCAGCCGAAGGCCAGCTCCCCCTGTTGGTGTTCGACCCTCATCTCTGGCCTGCCTGTTCTTGAGAAGGGAGAAGGGGCAGTTGCAGCTCTGGATTCTCCACGCGGGTTAGCTCCCAGCGAAAGGGATCCCCACCCCGTCGCTGCCAATTCAATTGGAAGGGTTGCTCCAGCGCATTCACCTGATCTCGCGTCAGGTTGGCCAAGGGGCCGCCGGATCCCTCGATAACAAACCAGAGGGTGGCCCGTCCTTGGCGACTGGGATCCCCTAGGTCGAGCTGCACCTGCAGCGCTTGGGGTTGGAGGCGCAAGCGAAAAAATTGCCCGAAGATCTCGCGGCTGTAGGCCAGCGCCCGCTGCTTGTTCAGGCCCCAACCATCGCTATAGGCCTCAGATACCAACATCTCCACCTGATCCCAGTTGCGCTGCTCCACCGCCCGCAGCAATCTCTGGGTGTGGACGCGGATTTGTCGCTCGGGCCGCCCGTATTGCCAAAAGGCGCCCCCTGCAATGGCCAGGACGACGGATCCCACCACCCCCCAGCGCAGCCAGGGGGGAAGGGGTGAAGGGGGAGAAGAGACAGAAGCAGACAAGGGATCCCTCTTGGGCAGTAGGGGGATTGCTCCCTCTAGCCTACGGGATCTACATGTGAGAAGATCAAAGCCTGACCCCGAAATCTGTGCAGCCTCTGCCGGTCACAGCACGCTCCCGAAATTTAGCCAACCGGTCATGACCAAGTCCAACGACCGCCTACTGCTGGAGTTTGAGCAGCCTGTCGCCGCCCTAGAACAACGGATTCAGGAAATTCGGGCCTTGGCAGAAGAAAACGACATCGATGCTTCTGAGCAGATTCGCCAATTGGAAGCCAAAGCCGAAGAGCTGCGCCGCGAGATCTTCAGCCAGCTCACGCCGGTAGAACGGCTCCAGGTGGCCCGTCACCCCCGCCGCCCCACCACCCTGGATTACGTACAGACCATCTGCGACGACTGGTTTGAGCTGCACGGGGATCGCCACGGCCAGGACGATCCAGCCATTGTGGGCGGGTTGGCCAAGCTAGGGGAGCAGCCGGTGATGATCCTGGGCCACCAAAAGGGTCGCGACACCAAAGACAACATCCACCGCAACTTTGGGATGCCCAATCCCGCCGGCTACCGCAAAGCCCTGCGGCTAATGGAACATGCCCACCGCTTCGGCCTGCCCCTGCTCACCTTCATCGATACGCCGGGGGCTTACCCAGGCGTTAAGGCGGAAGCCGAGGGCCAAGGAGAGGCCATTGCCACCAACCTGCAGACCCTTTTCCGGCTGGAGATCCCCATCATCTGCACTGTCATCGGCGAAGGGGGATCCGGCGGAGCATTGGCTATTGGCATTGGCAACCGCATCCTGATGTTCGAGCACGCCGTCTACTCCGTGATCTCGCCGGAAGGCTGCGCGGCTATTCTCTGGAAGGATGCCAAGAAGGCTCCCCAAGCGGCGGCAGCCCTGCGCATTACCGCCCAAGACCTGCTACAACTGGAGGTGATCGACGAGATCCTGCCAGAGCCGGTTGGCGGCGCCCACCGCGCGCCCTTGGAAGCTGCTCAAACCCTCAAAGAGGCTCTTCTCAGGCATCTCAAGGAACTTTCTAGCCTGAGCGGGCGAGAATTGCGCGAGGAGCGCTACCAAAAGTTTCGCCGCATGGGAGCGTTTCTGGAGCTTTCTGAATCTGAATAGACTTATGCATCCCTGATTTATAGTCGTTTCAGATTAGGGTGAGACACCTGGGCCATTGATCGCGCCAGCGGGGCGGAGTCCTTGAAAAGCCTTTTGGCCCCCTGCATTATTGCTCTGCAACGCCGATGCGACCAACATTTTAGGCGTGGGTGCAGTGTCCTGGTTTGAACTGAAATGACTATATTTGGGGTTTAATTTGGGGTTTATTCGAGGGGAGAGGCCCTTTAGGAGCTGCTCTGGGATGAACTTCCGAAAGCACTCCGCGCCCTCAACCTGACCAAGAGGGGGCTAACTCCTACCAGGTTACCCGATCCCGCAGTTGCTCAATCCGGGCTGGGCCAATGCCATTGACCCGTTGCAGATCCTCCAAAGAGGAGAAGGGGCGGGCCTCGATAATGCGCTGCGCCAGGGCGGGGCCAATGCCGGGCAACTGTTCCAGCTCCGCCGCCGTGGCCGTATTCAGGTTAACGCGAGGGGATCCCCCAGGAGACGCCACCGGAAAAGCAACCGACGGGGAAGGGGATCCCGCCTCAGGAGGAAGAACGACCTCGACTTCCAGCAGCTCCGGCTCCGGTTCAGGCAAGGAAGCGGCAACGGGGACGGGGTTGGGGCAGCGACGGGACGCCTCTTCTGCCTGTTGTTGCAGGCGGCGGCTGGGGCCAAAGCGGGCATCGGCAATGAGCCGGTCGAACTCCCGCACAAAGTGATCCACCACTCGGCTATTGCGGATGATCAGGAAGTTTTCGTCGTTGAGGTGGTTGGCCGAGACCGACCAGTTGTTGGATCCGGTGATCACCGTGGCCTGAGGAGTGCTGGGATCGATGATGGCAAACTTATGGTGCAGCTTATCGCCGGGGGCGAGGTTGGGTATGCCTACAGACTGGGCCGGCAGCGTCCAGGGCAGGCGCGCCGCCTCCACCTGGCACTTTTCGTCGGGGAGCAACAGCCCCCACATCTCCAGGGTGCGGCTGTAGTCCCGGAAGGCAAAACCAGGGTCGAACACCCCGCGGATTTCTACGTTGCGCTCCTGGCGCAGTTGCCTGAGTTGGTTGGCAATGCCCGGATCCGTAAAGACGAACAGAGCCAGATCCACCTGTCGCCGGGCTTGGGCCAGGGTGGCGGCAATAATGCCGTTGGAGGTGGCTTCGTAGGGCAGGGAGCGACTGGCAGGAGAAAAGTGAACCCCCACAATGGCATCGTCAATGTACACCGTTTCCAGGGAACGCTTGAGCTTCTGCACGCCGAAGCGGCTATCGGTCAAGCCACCGGGGCCATCGCCCCACATGAGATCGAATTCCTCGGTGTAGAGGCGGGCCAGCTCCGGGCTGTCCAGCAGCAGCAGATGGTTGGCATTGCCGACACTGCCAGGCGCATCAAAGTCCCCGTGAATATCAGAGAGCGTGAAATTGGCCGATCCGGTCAAGACTTTCTGCCCGTCGATCACCACAAATTTGTGGTGCATCAGGCCGCTGCCCTTGGAGCCATCGGCGGTATCGTCCAGCCAGGGCACCTGGCCTCCATCCAGCAAGGCGTACACATCCCGCGTGGCGACCTCCTCAGCCGAAAACCGTCCATCGCGGTTCACATCCACCAGGTTGCGGTACTCCTCGAACTTGCGACGGCTGCGCTCGTCCAGCGCCCGCACTTCGGCAGGGGTGAGCTGGTGCCAGGCTCGCACGTAGGTGTTTTCAGTAATAAAACGCACAGGGATCCCCGCCTGCCGCCGCTCCACCAGAGCCTGGGCAATCAGGGGTAGGTTCAGCTCCTGCACGGCAATATCCACCGACTGCCGAGCGGAGCGAATCTGGGAAATGATCAACTCTTCCAGGTTGTAGCCATAGCGGCGGATCTGGCGATAGGGATCCCGATAGGTGCTCTCGCGGCTTTGGTTGAACACCACCCGGATGCGGGGGTGCTGCGGCAGAGGGGCCAGGGTGGGCAGCTCCGGCTCTTGGGGGTAGGGTCTGGGCCGAGGACCCACCCAGTAGCCGATCAAGACCAGAATGAGAAGCAGAGCAGCCCAGGGCAGCCAGCGGCGGAGTTGCCGCAACCACGACGGGATCCCGTTCATGGCCTTTCTCCTCTCCAGCAATCACACCCCCAGGATACCGAACTTTACGGCAGCCACTTCTGGGGCAAGGTGTCTCTGGGGGGTATTCTCACCTATCACGTGGTTCCCGGTTTGGCCCCTTCCGACGCCCTCAGAGCCGGCCAGCAGGTGGCGACCTTACAGGGATCCCCGGTGACGGTCACCCTCGAGGGAGGACAGATCCGCATCAACAACGCCAAGGTAGTTGTGGCAGACATTCAAGCCTCTAACGGCATCATCCACGTCATCGATGCAGTCTTGATCCCGCCGCGTTAGGAATTGGGCCACCACTTCGGGCATCATAGAAGCATCGAGATCCAGCACTTTATTGGGGAGATTCAGCGTGGAGCGGCCTAAGTGGGTAGCAATCGTTACAGGGATCCTGGCCATTGCTCTGGGGGTGGGCTACTTGCTGCTGGTGCAGCTATTGGACTATCGCGGCGGCCAATTTTTGCCGGCACCACTGGAGCCGCCGGCGATTTTGGGAGAGGGGATCCCTGGCTCATTTGGCCGGTTGAGCTGAGGGTGTTTTTGACTCCCCGCTCCCTTCTCTGGTCTCTTGCTCAGCTACTTCTCAGCAAAGCTCTCGACAAAAAAGCTCTCGACAAAACTGTATGCTCAGCTACAGCAAGCCCTATGCTGGAGAAGCGACTCGGATGGCTCAGCAATTTTGGGTTGCTTGATTTGAAGATTTGGGCAGGCTGTGGGTTGGGATGGTGCTGTCGCGCTCCACTTGGGTGTGGTTGTGGGCAGGGCTGGGTTTGGCGGCCCTGAGCCAATATCTGCAATGGGTTAGCGGGATCTATAGCTTTATCGCCCCCCATTCGTTGCCGCTGGCGGATCTGGCAGTGGCCGGGATCCTGGGAGGGACAGCAGCAGCAGGTCTGGCAGCGCGCCATTGGTGGCAGCAGGCTGGCCGACGGCAAAGTACTCCAAACCAGCGGACACAACCGCTGCGGCGGGTTAAGTTAACTCGGAATCAGGTGCAAGCCGATCTGGAAGATGCCGATCGCCTGATCCAGAAGCTGCAGAATGACATCAGTCGCCGTGCCCTGCGTGCCAAGCTGCAAGAGATCAATCAGCGGCTTAACCAGGAGGAATTGCATCTGGTGGTGTTCGGCACCAGTTCCGCCGGCAAGACCTCGTTGATCAATGCCTTGATGGGCCGACCAGTGGGCGAAACAGCCCCCACCCTGGGCACCACCCAGCAGGGATCCATCCACACCTACCAATTGGAGGGCTGGAACGGCCCCATTTCCCTTACCGACACACCTGGGCTGCTGACGATTGGGGGAGCAGGTGAAGCGGAAGCCCGCGCCCTGGCCCAGAAGGCGGATCTGCTGATCTTGGTGGTGGCCGGAGACCTGCTGGCTTCGGAATATGCCGAAATGCTGGAGTTGGCCCGGCTGGGCAAATCCGCCATCCTGGCCCTCAACAAAACCGATCAGATGCTGCCGGAGGATGTAGAGACCATCTTGGCCCATTTGCGCCGACGCACCGCCGGTGTTATCCCTGCCGAACAGGTGGTGGCCATCGCCGCTGATCCAGAGCCCCTCAAGGTTCGCTACTACTCCGAAGATGGCTCTGTGTGGGAAACTTGGGAGCCGCAGCCCCCCGAGACAGAGGCCCTCATTCAACAAATGGCTCACCTGCTGCAGCAGAAGGGATCCCACCTGCGCTTGGCCAATGCCTTGTTGCAAACCCGAACTCTCAGCGAAGCCGTCCAGCAGGCCCTCCAAGAAGAACGTCGCCAACAGGGTCGCCAGATCGTGGAACGGATGCAGTGGGCCACCGCTGCTGCCCTGGCGGCAAACCCTCTTCCTGCTTTGGATGTGCTGGCAGGAGTAGCCATTCAGGCGCGCATGATTGGGGAACTGCACCAGGTGTTTGACCGACGCATTACCTTGCGCCGGGCCCAGCAAATTGCCCAGAGTTTGGCGCAAATGGTGGTGCAACTGGGGGGGCTGGAGCTGGCTACTCAGGCTTTGGGCTCTCTGCTCAAGGCCAGCCCCTTGATGGTTATGGGGATCCCCCTGCAGGCAGTGACGGGGGCCTATCTGACACGGGTGGCGGGGCTCAGTTACCTAGAGTGGCTGTCCTCTGGGGATCCCTGGCAAGAGGAAATCCTGCAAGAGCGGATTAGGCAGCAGCTCCAAAACCGTCATCCTCTGGCCTTTCTCACCCAACTGGCCCGCCAAGCCCATTCCAATAGCTAGTCGAAGCATCCGTCTTTTCGCCGCCACAGGCCCAACCTATCCCGTTCTCCGCCCGCTGCGGAAAATCCATTACTCCATTACACTGAATACAGCTTTCTAAATACAGCTTTTTCTGATACAGCTTTTTCTGGGCTTGACTTTGTAGAAGTTCTGTAAATCAGCGGGATCCAAGTCACAGAAGAGAGAACATTAGGAACATTAGTCAGTGTTGCCGGAAAAAGCTGCCCAGGTCTTATCATGGGTCAAACCAAGCCCATCATCCTGTAGTCTGCTGCCCTAAACTGGCTCCGTTGGCACCTTATGTCTTCCCCCAACCTGACCCTGCCCATTCAGTGGATTGATGTGGATTCAGGAGAGGTGGTGGAGGAATGTCCTTGGGAGAGCAGTCCCCATCCGGGCACCTACGTCCAACTGGCAGAGCAGCACTACCTAGTTCTGGAAAAGCGTCATTCCTACCGGCTCCGGCAAGGCAAATACCACCTGTGTGGGATCCGCGCCCTGGTGCGTTCGGTCACCCCACCTCAGGAAGTGGGAAGGTTCCTGGGGGATCCCTCGTGTCGGTTTAATGCTCACTCGCCCTTGCTGCGTTGTGCCGTCAACCCCAGCGGGCCCTGTCAGGGCTGCCCCCACTACGAGTCGGCCCCGCGTTGCTAGCCCTCCAGCTCCAGAGCCAACACCTGGGTCAGCGCACGGTTGGTCTTTTCGCGAAACTCGGCCACGTTCACCCGTCCCAGCAAATACACGGCCAGCAACATCACCGCTGCCTCCACCCCAAAGACGGTGGCATAGGCAAGCACTGAAGAAGTGGGGAAGAGAATGCGCCCCAGATCGAGCAAAGCCCCGCCGAGCAAGGTGGAAACCGCCTGGGACATGGCCTGGGCCAGTCCCCAAGCCCCGATAAAGGTGCCTGCCGTCTCCGCTGCCGTCAAATCCAACATGAGGGTAATGGCGCCATTGGTGGTGATCCCAGAAGCCAAGCCAAACAGGATCATGCACAGCTGCAGCAGCCGTGGATTGCCTGTAAACCCTGAGGCAATGGTCAGCCCAAAAGAGATGGCCACCAGCAGGCAGCCCAGACGAGCCGTTGTCTGCTTGCCTAGCTTAGGCACGATGAAAAATCCGGTCAGCACAATCCCCACCAAAATGCCCAAACTCCAAAAGGCATTGAGTTGGGTGCTCTGGGCCACCGTCATGCCAAACACCTCGCCGCCATAGGGTTCTAGGACCGGCTGTTGGATAAACAGGCCCATGGTCATCAACACCAAGAAGCCGAAAAAGATCAGGGTTTGGCGGCTGGCGGTCAGCACCTTGATGGCCGTACCCAGGGTGATTTGGTCTTCTCGTCCGGCCAAGGTGGAACGGGATCCGTAGCGGGAATAGCGCTTTTCCACCCCCCAGGTGGCGATCACCCCCAGCAGGATCACCACGGCTGGAATGATGATGAAGAGGCGATTAATGGTGCTCTGCAGGTTGTCCGGATCCAAGCCCCGCAGCAGAACTGCCGAGCCAATGGCCCCGCCGGCAATCCCCACCATCAACATAGACCAGACGATCCCCACCAACTTAGAGCGGTTGTCCTCGTCTGACACATCCACCAGCAAAGCCGCAAAAGGCGTGGAGCAGGCGCTGAGGCAGAGACCATAGAGGGCAAACATCAAACAGGCCAAGCCTATCCAGCCATAGGTGGCTCCAGACCAGCCCGTAGCCGCAAAGCTATCCCCCAAACCCCACACCACCTGCACCCCCAGGAAGATACAAACGGCAAATAGCACTGATCCCAGGCGCACATAGCCGGTGCGATGCAGGCCAAACAAGGGCTTAGCATCCGAGAGCTGCCCAAACCAAACCCGAGCCGGGGAGACCAACTGGTGCATGGCCAGGGATCCCCCCACCACCGTTGCCGGGATGGCCAGCAGATCCGTGTCGATCATGACGCGGTTCAGCACTCCCAGAGTGAGCAGCGACATCATTCCCAAGCCCATTTGAAACAGGCCCAGGCGGAACATGACATGCAGCGGCAAGGGCTGAACCTGCGCCTGAGGCTCTGGAGAAGTTGAAGTTACAGAAGCGTTGACCTCGGGATCCCGGCGGATATTGGCCATGATCTGGAATGATTCGAAAGGGTGCTACAGCCTTTTATCGTAGCCCAGGCAGCCTGGGATCCCGGCAAAAGCATGGGGTTGCCAAAAGTGAAACCGCCACGTCCTCTCCCCTTTTGGGAGCTATTGTCAGGGTATAGTCCCCCAATTTCCAATCCTCAGGAATATTGCTATGCGCGCCCCCATCCCCTG
>NZ_JANSHW010000206.1:0-2534 GCF_047461815.1 Synechococcus sp. R6-10 | reverse complement strand
AGAGGGTAGCCGATTTAGACACGACAACAAGTTCCCCCTTCGGGGGGATCCCTAGAAATTGGAAACATCAAGCTTGTCCAGCATTAAATCTATCTCTTCCTGGGTGTTCCCCCTTCGGGGGGATCCCTAGAAATTGGAAACAGCTAGATTGTGTGTTTACAGACCTTGCAGGGGCGCAGTTCCCCCTTCGGGGGGATCCCTAGAAATTGGAAACGGTTCGACATACTGCCGGCCACGTGTTGTGATCATAATAGTTCCCCCTTCGGGGGGATCCCTAGAAATTGGAAACATCAATGAAAATCAGTGCCCACCCGAATGGAAAAACGAAGCGTTCCCCCTTCGGGGGGATCCCTAGAAATTGGAAACCCCAACGGCAGCGGTGGGTCCGTATGACTAAACGCTGTTCCCCCTTCGGGGGGATCCCTAGAAATTGGAAACATTCGTTATGTTGAATGGTGCTGTAGATGTAGACTTTGACGTTCCCCCTTCGGGGGGATCCCTAGAAATTGGAAACCTTTCCAATAAGTCCTAACGGCTTCAAAATTCTCTCTGTGATTGTTCCCCCTTCGGGGGGATCCTTAGAAGCTGGAAAAGAGAAAATCGAAATCAAACGAAACTGGGCCTGGTTATCAGGCGGGCAGCGAAAACAACGGCTGAAACGCTCCAGAAATCGGCCTGCTGGCTGGGGAAAGTCTGGGAAAGTGAGGTCTGGATCCCCGGCAGCCACCGCTGCCCAAAAGTAGCGCAATTGTGGGGCCAAGGCTTGTGCCTGTTCCAAAGGCAAATTCAGCGGTGCGGAGGTTAAAAACTTAACCACCGCTGGTTCGCTGCGCTGGGCCATCCACTCCCGGGAGAACGCTTGCAAATCGGGCCAATCGGGCAGGGATCCCACCCGGTAGCTCTGGATATGGACTTGGATTCCGGTCTCTCGATCCGACCGGATCTCGACAAGGCGGTAGGGGTGGGGAAAGCTGACCAAAGAGCCGGTGGTAATGTCGTAAACCCCCCCTCGTCGGGCGATGTGCTGGATGTGCAGATGTCCGGTGAACACCAGTTGCACCCCATAAGCTTGCAGCAGCCGCCGCAACTGAGAGGCATTCTCCAGCATGTAGCGACGCCCCCAGGGATGGAGAGACTGGCCGCGCAGATGCTCGACCACATTATGGTGCACCATCAGCAGCACCAGCTCTTCCTCGGCTGCCGCCAATTCTTTCTCCAGCCAGGTCAGTTGTTCTGGGGTTAGACACCCCACCAATTGACCCTGAGCATCAAAATGGTTGGAATTGAGGCCGATCAAACGGATCCCTGGCCGCAGAACCCGGCTGTAATCCAAAGACTGCCCATCCTCGTAGCCAAAAGCTCGGTAGTAGCGGGGAAAATCAGCCAAACCGATGGAGCGCCCGTTGGCCTTGGGCTGGGGCACATCGTGGTTGCCGGGCACCACAAAAGCCGGAAAGGGCAGCCGAGCCAGCCGTTCTGCCAGCCATGCATGGTTTTCCGGCTCCCCATGCTGGGTCAGATCCCCCGGCAACAGCAGAAAATCCAGAGGCAACTGCACCAGATGCTGCAAAACCTGTTCCAGAGCCGGGATGCTCACCTCTACCAGGTGAAATCGGCTGGGGTGATCCCAAAGGGTGGAAGGGAGGGCGACGTGGGGATCGCTCACCACAGCAAAGCGGATCTGCACGGATTACTCCCCTTGACAACAGCAAGCAGATAGAGCCTTCGGCCCACCGGGGGGACAAGCGCTTCTGCTATTCTGGCATCCATCACGGGATCCCGATTATCTCAGGAGCACAGCATGGTGGCCCAGGTGATTACCATCGATCACCCTCTGGTGCAGCACAAGCTCAGCCTCATGCGCCGTGTTGAAACTACAACCGCCGACTTCCGAGCGCTGATGCGGGAGATCAGCCTCTTGATGGCCTACGAGGTGACCCGCGATCTGCCCCTCAAGCTACAGCCCATTCAAACCCCGATGGCCCCAATGTTGGCGCCGATGTTGGCGGCAGAGAAAAAGTTGGTGCTTGTCTCCATCCTGCGGGCCGGCCAAGGGCTCCTCGACGGCATGCTGGAGCTGATCCCATCAGCACGGGTGGGGCATATCGGCCTATATCGGGATCCCCATACCCTGATCCCCATCGAGTACTACTTCAAGGTGCCCACCGATATCGAAGATCGTGAGGTGCTGGTGGTGGATCCAATGTTGGCCACCGGCCATTCGGCAGCAGCGGCTGTAGCGCGCCTACGCCAAACCCGACCCCAGTCGATCCGCTTCATCTGCCTGGTGGCCGCCCCAGAAGGGATCCGGTATTTCCACGAACAGAACCCAGATGTGCCAATCTATACCGCTGCTGTAGACGATGGCCTAGACGAGCACGGCTACATCCTCCCCGGCCTGGGAGATGCAGGGGATCGCCTGTTCGGCACCCGCTGATGGGAGAGCATGACTCTAGTCAATGATAAGCTCAACTATACTGAAAATAATGTATAATATGTTCAGTACGGATTACTACCAGTTGATCTTTCTGTTT
>NZ_JANSHW010000205.1:0-896 GCF_047461815.1 Synechococcus sp. R6-10 | reverse complement strand
TTTATAAAGTTATGTAAACTAGAAATCGGGTTTTAGAGAGGTCCTAGAGTGGCAGTGAAGGAAGTGGGCAGAGTTTGGCGCTGGTTAAACCTCATGGGATTGGTTGTGGGCCTGCTTGTGGGCTTTGGGATGACTCAGCCTGCCTGGGCCCAGTGGGGAACTACTCCTCTCCCGCCAATAGGTTCTCCGGCACCGGAGTTTGCATTGCCAGATCAAGCCGGGCAAATACGGCGGCTGGCGGATTTTCGGGGGGAGTGGGTGGTGTTGTATTTTTACCCCCGCGACTTCACTTCCGGCTGTACGATTGAGGCCCGCCGCTTTCAGCAAGATTTGCCCAAGTTCCGGGCCATGGGGGCGCAGGTTGTGGGCGTGAGCGCCGACTCGGTGGACTCCCACAAGCGCTTTTGCTCGGCAGAGGGGCTACAGTTTCCTTTGCTGTCGGATCCCGATGGTACGGTTAGTCGAGCTTACGGCTCCTGGATGGGCGATGTTGCCCTGCGCAATACGTTCTTGATCGACCCGGAGGGGATTTTGCGAGAAATCGACCCAATCGTGAACCCCAGCCGCCACAGTGCTGAGGTTCTGGCCCAGTTGCAACGGCTTGTCGGTAGCTAGCCCTCTAGCTTTCCGGGCCAAAAGTCTGCTCAAACTCGTGGAGCAACTCGTCGATCTCCTCCAGCGCTTGGTTGACATCCACGCGCAAGCTGCCCAAGTCTGGCTTTTCCAACAGCTTGGCTACCGCTGGCCGGCGTTCGCGGATTAGCTTGATGCGCTCTTTCAAGGCGGCAATTTCGGCGGCGTCCATAGCTTCAGAGACCTAATTGACTGATACATTCACGCTGAACTCTCCTGAACATGGTTCAGGAAAGAAGCGATCGCATCCTGCCTATCTCTGA
>NZ_JANSHW010000204.1:0-5843 GCF_047461815.1 Synechococcus sp. R6-10 | reverse complement strand
CAGGCTTTGTCCCGCAGCTACGCCTATGGCTGGAACCAGCCCCACCGGATCTACGCCTACACGGATCGTCCCCTCTACCGCCCTGGCCAAACCGTCTATTTCCGCGCCCTGGTGCGAGAGCAAACCCGCCTCACGCCGCCCCCGGTAGGACAAGCAGTGCAACTGACCCTTACGGCCCCCAACGGGGATGTGTTGAGCGAACAAACCCTGGCCACCAATGCTTTTGGCAGTGTCTATGGGGAGTTTCAACTGCCGGAAGAGGCGCCCCTGGGCAGCTACGGCCTGGAGTGGCAGGTGTCAGGGCCGCAGGGATCCAGCGGCGAATACACCTCTTTTCAGGTGGAAGCCTACCGCAAGCCGGAGTTTGAGGTGGCGGTGGTGCCCGACCGACCTTGGCTGGTGCGGGGGGGATCCCTGAAGGTGCAGGTGGAGGCCGAGTATCTTTTCGGCGCGCCGGTGGCCGCTGCCCAGCTCCGCTACCGAGTTTACAGCAGCCCCGACTGGAGCCTGCGCTATGGGCTGTTGCCCCGTTCTGCCGAGGAAGACTATTTCGCCGACGACCTGGGAGAGGAGCAGGGCTACTACGGCGGCTACGGCCAGTTGGTGGCGGAAGGGGAAGGGGTGACGGATGCCCAAGGGCGGGCGGAGTTTCGCCTGGATCGCCTGCTGCAGGATCTCAACTGGGAAGAAGACAGCTACTGGGGCCCCCAAGAGGTGCAGCAGTTGCGCATCGAGGTGGAGGTGACCGATATCAGCCGCCGGACGGTAACAGGATCGGCGCGGGCCTGGGTCACGGCTGGCGAATTTGCTCTGTTTGCGGAAGTGAACCGCCACCTGCCCGCTCCGGGGGATACCCTCACCTACCGGCTGCAAGCCCGCGATTACGATGGCCGCCCCGTCAGCGCCACCGGAGAGCTGAGCCTGGAGCGCTGGCGCTGGGATCCCAAGAGCAGCACCTACCAACGGCAAGATACCCTGCTGCGGCAACCTTTTCAGATTGTCAACGGGGAAGGCAGCCTCACCCTCAGCTTGCCCGCCGACCTGGAGCCGGGAGACTACCGGGTGCGGTTGACGGCATGGGATCCCCGCCGTCAAAGTGCTCCGCACCGCTGGCGCGAACGGGTGCAGGAGGTGGACTATCTCTGGGTGGTGGAGCCGGGCAGCCCCCTGCAAAGTTGGGGATCCCTGCCCAGCCTGGAGGTGGTGGCGGATCGGCAGATCTACCAGGTGGGGGAGGAGGCCCAGATCCTGATAGTCTCGCCGCTGCCGGATGTGGCGGTGCTGGTGGGCATTGAGGGATCCCGGCTGCACCAGGTGCAGGTGCTGCGTCTCCAGGGGCATACGGCCACGCTGCGGCTGCCCATCCGCGGCGACTATCGTCCCAATCTCTACGTCACTGCCACTGCCATCGGCCCAGAGCGGCGGCTGTACCGAAGCGAGGCCCTGCTGCGGGTCTCCCCCTTGGATCGCTTTTTGCAGGTGGAGCTGCAAACCGATAAACCCACCTATCGACCGGGCGAGACCGCCCAAATCCAAATCCGCACCCGCGACGCCCAAGGGCAGCCGGTGAGCGCCGAGGTGGGCCTAGGGATTGTGGACAATGCCCTCTACCTATTGCGACCCGACTTCACCCCGGATATTCGCCGCTTCTTCTATGGGCGCCAGTACAACCAAGTTACCACCACTACCTCTTTCCCTCAGCAATATCCCGGCGGTGCTGACAAGCTGGCCGGTCAAGTGCGGGAAGACTTTCGCGATACCGCCGCCTGGTTCCCGGATCTGGTCACCAATGCCGATGGCCTGGCTCAGGTACAGGTGCGTTGGCCCGACAACCTGACCACCTGGCGCTTGACCGCCCGCGCTGCCACTGCCGACACCCAGGTGGGATCCGCTCTTGCCACGGTCTCAGTCAGCAAAGACCTGTTGGTGCGCTTGGCCGCTCCCCGCTTTTTCCGGGTGGGGGATCAGCTCACCTTGGCGGCCATTGTGCAAAACCGCACGGGTCAAGCCCAAGCGGTGGAGGTGCGGCTGGAAGTTCCTGTTCCTGCCGGTGGGATCTTGAAATTGCAAGGCCCGGAACGACAACGCCTCACCGTGCCGGCCCAAGGAGCGGGGCGGGTGGAATGGCCTCTCCAGGTTCTGGGGGCCGGAGATACCTCTCTGCGGGTCTGGGCGGAAGGGAATGGGCTGAAAGATGCGTTGCAACTGCGGATCCCCAGCCAGCCCTTTGGGGCGGCGCATCGCTTCTCCCAAGTGGGCCAACTGGGAACCCCGTCTGGCTTGCGTGAAGGGGAGTCTGGCAGTCTGGAGTTGCCGCTGGATTGGCCCGCCACCTGGGTGCCGGGATCCCGGCAGCTTCACCTGGAACTGGCCGCTAGCCCGGCAGCAACCCTGCTGGGGCCGCTGGATTACCTGGTGAAGTTCCCCTACGGCTGCACCGAGCAAACCCTGAGTCGCTTCTTGCCCGCCCTAGCCGTCGCCCAAGTCAGCGAGCAGTTGGGCTTGAACCTGCGCTCTCAAACCCTGGAGCGGCTGCCTCGAGTGCTTCGATCCGGCTTGCAGCGGCTGGAGGGATCCCAGAACTTCGATGGGGGCTGGGGCTGGTGGGCCCATGACCGGAGCAACCCCTATCTGACCGGATACATCCTGCAGGGGTATCACCTTGCCCAAGCTGCTGGCTATGCCCTCAAAGAGTGGCGGGTGCGGCAGGCCTTGGACTATCTGGCCGCTCAGGACTATCTGGCCGCTCAACTGGCCCAGCCACAAGCCCTCTCCCCGGATCTACAGGCTTTTGTCGCCTACAGCCTGGCCCTCTGGGATCCCGCCTTGGTGACTGCCGACCTGCCGCCGCCGGAGCGGCTCTCCACCTTTGGCCTGGCCTACCGAGGGCTGGCCGCCCTGCAACTGGGCCAGAGGGATCTTGCCCAGGCAGCCCTGGATGAGGTTCTGGAGCGGCGGCAACAGGATCCCCAAGGGCGCTGGTTTATCCCGGCTGCCTCTTCCTTGGCAACCCACGAGCGCTCCACCTACGACGACATGGAGGTGGCCGGCCCGCTTTTGCAATTGGCCGTTCGCTTGCAGGATGACCGGGCTGCCCAGATTGCCGAGGCCCTTCTCCAGCAGCGGCAAAACAACCGCTGGCGCACCACCAAAGCCACCGCCGATGCTCTCCTCGGCCTATCTGCCTACTACCAGGCCCAGCAGCAGCAGCTTCCCGGCCCCGGCGAGGTGCGGGTGTTGGATGGGACAACTGGATCCCTTCTTGATCGCTGGCAGGCCGGCCCTGCGGATCCCCGCTATGGGTTGGATTGGGCCGATGCAGAAGTGGGGAACCTGAGCAGCCTGCGCCTGGAAAAGTCCGGCCCCGGCCCCCTTTACTACAGCTTGAGGGGAGAAGCCTTCGTCCCCAACCCTCTGCCCTCTCAAGCCCAAGGCTTTGCGGTGAGCCGCAGCTACTTCCGCCTACAGCCCCAGCTCCAACCCAACGGGGAGATCCGCTACCGAGAGCAGCCGCTGCGCCCTGGCGACACAGTAAGGGCCGGAGAAATCCTCCTGGCCCGGTTGACGGTGGAAGCCGAGCGGGACAGCCACTACGTGGTGGTCGAGGATCCCCTGCCCAGCGGCGCCGAGATCACCTCCCAGGATCCGCGAGAGTTCACCAGCTTGGCCCCAGACTACTGGTGGGACTGGTTTTGGACCCGCCAAGAGAATCGGGATGACCGCGTGGCCTTTTTCAGCACCGAGCTCAAGCAGGGTCGCCATGAGTTTGTCTATCTCTTCCGTCCGGAGATCCCCGGCCAATTCCAGGTGGCTCCTGCCTTGGCAGAAGAAATGTACGACCCCAGCCGCTATGGCCGCAGCGCCGCTTACTCCCTCGAAGTTCTCCCTTGAATGCCTCGAACCTGCCCACTTGGCCAGAAACGAAGTGACCAGTTGCGTCAGTGTGGCCCAAGGGCTGACGCAATGAGCAGCTGCGCATGGCTGGGCCGCCCCCAAAGCACCTGCTCCTGTTTGTAAACGACCATGCCGGGCGGGGATCCCTTGGGTTTGAACACCAGTTTCGGGCGAGTGTAGACTACCGGCACCTGTTCGCTGAGGCGACCGCGGCTGAAATGGGCCGCCAAATCAGCAGCCGCCTGCAGATCTTCGCTTTCTGCTACAGCGCCGGGGGGCAAGCGCAGCAGCACATGACTGCCGGGGATCTCTTGGGCATGAAACCACCAATCGTGTTCCTGGGCCACGCGAAAGGTGAGCTGGTCATTTTGCAGGTTGTTGCGCCCCACCCAAATGGAGAAGCCACTGGGGCTGGTAAAGCGGTGGGGGTTGAAGGTTGCCGGTGAGGCATGTTTTGAGCTCGCCCGCAGAGACTCTGTCCCGCTGTTGCGAGTGGGACTCTCCAAGTAGCGCTGTTCAATCAGCTCGGTCTCAATTTCCTTGAGGGTGGTTAAGTCTTGGGGATCCCGATAGGTTTCCAGCTGCTGTAGAGACGCTTCCACCTGCTCGAGGTAGAGGATCTCTTGGCCAAGCGCCTCTTGTAAAGGTCGGAGGGCATCCTGGGCCCGTTTTTGTTTGCGGTGCTTGCGGTAGTAGGCTTGGGCATTGAGAATGGCATTTTTTTCGGGGTCGAGAGGGATCTTGACCGTCTGGCCGCTGGCAAAATCCGGCAGCTCGATGTGATGCAACCCTGGCCGCCAGAGGTGGAGGTGGGCCATCAACAAGTCGGCAGCCTGCTTGGAGGCTTCCGCTTGGGTGGAGTCGGCCAGCATTGCCTCAAATTGCTCTCGCCGCTGATAGAGCTTTTTCAGCAGGGTGGATACCCTTTGCAGCAGACGGTGGCGCTCTCGCTCAAACTGTTCGCGGTTAAGCTGAGCCTGGTAGTAGCCTTCCAGAAGTTGGTGCAGATTGAGTCGAGAAGGTTGTTGCAGGGACTCCGTCCCGCTAACGGGAACGGCACCGCTTGCCCAGCCGAGAACGGTGTATCCCTGGGGAGTGGGAGCCGGGTCAAACTGGCCGGTTTCCAGACGGGTTAACCAGTCTTGCCACCTGGCAAACAGCGCCTGCCAATCCTGGGCAGAGAGGTGATCGCTGGGGGTTTGCGGCGGGATCCCAGCCTGATGGCACATCGCTTCCACCAAATGCCGACTGAGGCCGCGATAACAGCGCAACAGCCGTTGGCCGATGGGGCCAGGGATCAGGGCGACGCGCTCTTGCCACCAGGAAAAGGGCTCGGATCGCTGCGGGATCGGGTCGGTTAGGGCCGGAGGAGCCTCGTAGGGCAGGCCCGGCTGCACTGGACGGATTCGCGATTGGCGCTCGCTCACCCCATGGCCACTGGCCAAGATCATGCCCGCCTCGTCCACCAAAATGGCATTGCTGTGCTTGCCCATCACCTCCAGGTAGAGATGGCGATAAGGGGGATCCCCGGGCCGAGGGGCAAAGCGCAAGTCAATCACCCGTTCCCAATCCTCCAGCAGAGCCAGCTCCGTCAGAGCCAAACCCTTCAGGTGCCGTTGGAGGAACTGGCTAAATTGAAAGCCATCCGGCTCTTTGGGAGGAGGCTGACAGAGGTGGAGACGGGCCGCCTGAGGATGCCAGCACAACAGCAAGCAGGGGCGGGCAGTGAGGGTGCGCAAGCCAATGACCACCGTCCACAGATCGGTCTGTTGGATCCATTCCACGCGGGCAGGCAACACTGGATCCCGACCTGTCTTAGCCTGGGTTAGATCGGCGAGCACAGCACGCAGGGTGGTTAAATCAACCGGCTGCATCCCTGTTGCTGATACATTTACGCTGAACACTGCTGAACATCACTGTTCAACTATGCAGCGATAGCATTCTGTTTG
>NZ_JANSHW010000203.1:0-6307 GCF_047461815.1 Synechococcus sp. R6-10 | reverse complement strand
TCAAGGATCAGGGGGAAACTTGGTCTACTATATCCCTCTCAATGACTTTTGCCAAACCGCCTAAAGCTCAGTCAATTCAGCAAAGTTCAGGGTTTTGGGGGTTAGAGGCATGCTCCTCAAGCTTCCGAATTAAAACACCACACTAGAGAGATGATCCTAATCGATCCCTGAGCCCCAGCTTGAGAGAAACTATCCCCCAGCCCTGTCCAGAAGGGGATCCTGCCGCCCACAGGGGATCCCGTCTTCGAGAGGCGTCCAGCCCGGCTGCCAAAGATCCCGGTTCTTCAGGGTGGCCGCGTTGACCCAGAGGCGCACCTGGGGATCGCAGACGGCTCTGAGCTCGGCAAACACCAGCCCTCCTTCCCCTTGTTGGCGAGCGGTGACCTGAAAATGTCGCCAACCCAGAACAGGCTGAACGGAAGTCCATTTGGAGCCGAGGAGGTGCGGGAAAGGCTGTTTCCGACGGGGTTTGTTGCGAGCCACGGGACGGAGGGTGCGAGCGGGTAAGGGATGAAAGGGACCCAGCTTTCCGGCCATTCCTGAGGACGGCAGCGGGGATCGAGGGGAGCGGCAAAGCCAGCCGAGATCCTGAGTTTCCCTCAGATCCGCCTGTGATCGGTATGTGTGATCGGTATGATCGAGGGGATCCCTTTCCACTCCAGCCTATCCAACCATGGAGCAGCACCGGCAACGGCTTCAGTTCTCTTTCTGGCAGGCAGTCTTGAAGGGAGGCCTTCTGTTTCTGATCCTGGCTGGCCTAATCTTGGGAACAGGCCTGCCCTTGGGAGCGGCAACCGGCCCCACTTTGTCCGGCAAACTTACGGGGCCAGAATGGCGGCAAGCGGATCCGGAAGCCAAGCAGGACTTTTGTCGCAAAGCCTTTCAAGCGTTTCGCGCCTCTCCTTCCCAAAGCTATATCATCAGCTCCAATGTGCAGGCTTTGACCCCAGAAGGTTTGTGTCGGCGCTTGGATCAGTTTTATCAGTATGCCGTCAACGACGAGATCCCGATCAACCAGGCGGCCAATATTGCCCCATTGCTGTTCTCCGATCTACCTCTGGAGCAGCCTTGATCCCATGTGGATCGCTTGTCCTGCCGAGGACATAATGACTTTCTCTTAGTGAGGATCCCAGCCTGGCTGTGACAGGTTGGCCGGATTCAGACAGGTGTGGGCAAGGGTTCCGGGGGTGCAGGGAAAGGGAGCTGCTGCAGTTGGGGTTGGTGGGGGCGGATCCCCATCGCTTGGCGCATCAAGGCAGGCTTGAGCAGCGGCAAAACCTCCAGTCCCCACAGGCCCAGGCGACGCAAAACCAGCAACGGCCAGCTTCGGTTGGAAAAGAGGCGATTGGCAGCATCGGTTGCGAAAAGAACCAGCGCATTTTCTGGGCGGCGACAGCGCTCGTAGGCTTGTAGCAAAGCCGGATCGCCGGGATCCCGGCCCGCCATTTTGGCTTCGATCAACAGGGCAGCCAAGGCCGCCACATCCCGCATGCCCAGATTCGCTCCCTGCCCCCCCAGCGGATGGGTGGTGTGAGCAGCATCCCCCACCAAAGCTAGCCGGGATCCGATGTAGGTTTGGGCATGGGCCCGCTGTGGCTCATAACAGGCTCTGGGAGAGGCCGCCAGCAACGCTCCCAACTGGGATCCAAACCAAGGCCGGATGGCCTGCAGAAACTCAGCCTCAGATAAGCCCATCAGCCAATCTCGATCCGCTTGGCGAACTGTCCAGACGACACAACTGCGATGGGGATCGGGGGTGGGCAAAATGGCGAAGGGGCCGCTGGCCTGAAAGCGCTCGTAGGCCACCTGCTGGTGAGGATGCTCATGGGTGAGGGTGGAAACGATGCACACCTGCCCATAGCCCCAGCAGGATAACGGGATCCCAGCCTGTTCCCGCAGCCGCGAACGGGCCCCATCTGCAACCACCAGCAGAGCAGCCCGCAGGGTTTGCCGGGATCCCTCCTGGGCCAGCAGCTCTACCCGCAGGTGATCTGCTGCAGGGGAGAAACTTTGCGCCTGAGCAGGGCTGAAAAGGGTTACCGAAGGGCACTCGCGAATGCGCTGCAACAGAGCTTTTTGGGTGATTTGATTTTCCACGACGTAGCCCAGCGCCGGCGCTTGGAGCATCTCACGGCGCAGCTGAGCCACCCAGGGGCCTTCCCCATCAGAGACCTGAATGCGGTGGATGGGAGAGACTCCCCAGGCCTCCATAAGGGGCCATACCCCAATCCGCTGCAGAATACGAGCTGTCCCCAGAGCCAAAGCGCTGGCTCGGCCATCCGCCCCCACCCCCTGCGAGAGATCCCGCCCCTCGATCAGCCCAACACGGATTCCGGCCTGACCCAAAGCGGCTGCCAAGGTGGATCCCACCATCCCAGCTCCGGCAATCACCACTTCAAAATCCAGTCGCCTCGGCGGGACGGTGTCCTCGGCTGTTGTCGGGGCAACGGCGAGCGGGGCAGTGGAAGTGGGCAAAGGGCTCATGGACACTCACGGCAAGTGGGCTCAACCTCCATTCTAGGGTTCCTGCACCTGGCAGGCCGCCGAGGATCAAGCAGTAAATTGGGTCAAAGTGCTACGAGGGATCCATGTCGGTTGCACCGTTTGATTTCAGCCACTTTTTTACCCATGCTGAGATTCTGGAATTTCTGCGGCAGATGGCGGTGGCCTACCCAGACTTGATCACGTGGGAGGTGATTGGGCGGAGCTACGAAGGGCGCGACATTGTTTTGGCTACTCTAACCCAGCGTCGCACCGGGCCAGCCCTGGAAAAACCCGCCTACTGGATCGATGCCAACACCCATGCCGGAGAAGTCACGGGATCCGCCGTTGCCCTTTACGACATCCACTACCTGCTCACCCACTACGGCCAAGAGGAGCGGGTGACGCGCCTGCTGGATGGCTACACCGTTTACGTGCTGCCCCGCATTGCCGTCGATGGGGCCGAGAAATATCTAACCACCCCCTACCGTTTGCGTTCGGGCCCTCGCCCCTATCCAGAGCCGGAACCCCAGCCGGGCCTCTACCCCGAGGACGTGAACGGGGACGGCAAGATCCTCCAGATGCGCAAAGAGGATCCCTGTGGAGCATGGAAAGTGTCGTCGTTGGATCCCAGGATCTTGGTGCGACGGGATCCGGAGGAATTCGGCGGCACCTACTACCACTTGATGACCGAAGGGCTGATTCGGGAGTTCGATGGCTACGATGTGCCGGTGGCCCCACCCCTTGAAGGGCTGGACTTCAACCGCAACTATCCCCACGAATGGGTACCAGAAAATGAGCAGGTGGGAGCGGGAGACTTTCCCTATTCTGAGCCGGAAACGCGAGCCATTGGGGAGTTTTTGCGCAGCCACCGCAATATCAACGGCTTTGTTACTTATCACACTTCTTCAGCGGTTCACATTCGCCCCTACGCCACCCACCCAGATGAGTACTATCCCCCAGAAGATCTGGACATCTACAAGTTAATTGGGGAGAGGGCCACCGAGATCACCGGCTACCCGACCATCTCTGGCTATCACCAGTTTCGCTATCACCCCAAGAAGGTTAGCCACGGCAATTTCAACAGCTACGCCTATGACACCTTCGGCTGGTATGGGTTCACCACGGAGCTTTGGGATCTGCCCACGGAAGCCGGCGTGGTGAAAAAGGACTTTATCCAGTGGTTCCGCTGGCACCCCGAAGCTGACGATTTGAAGATGTTGAAGTGGAATGATCGGGTCTTGGGAGGGCGTGGCTTCATCGACTGGCAGCCCTTTGAGCACCCCCAGTTGGGCAGGGTGGAAATTGGCGGTTGGGACTACAAGGCCGTTTGGCAAAATGCGCCCCCAGAGATGTTGCCGGAACTGTGCGAGAAGCACTGCCGTTTTGCCATTGCCCATGCCCTGATGTCGCCGCGGCTGGCCTTGGCCCGCAGCGAAGTTCGCCGGCTTGGGTGGGCACGTGAGGGATCCCAGTCTTTGTTCCGGGTGGTGGTGCAATACGAAAATCAAGGGTTCTTGCCTACCTACACCAGCCAAAAAGCCCTAGAACGCAGGGCGGTGCGGCCCATTCAAGTCCGTCTGGAGTTGCCTGAGGGATCCACTGTCATCGTGGGATCCCAGAAGCAGGAGATCGGGCATTTGGAGGGCCGTTCCAACAAAGCCTACGGAGAAATCCTGTCCTCAGGCAGCGGCGTGGATTACCGCCGCAAGGTGGAGTGGGTGGTTCAAGCCCCTGTGGGCAGCTCTCTGCTGATTGTTGCCCAGGCGGAGCGGGCTGGAACGGTGCGCACCAGGGTCACGTTGTCGGACGAAGGGGTGGGTGCTGGGACTCCATAGACGGCAGGGGGTCAGGGAAAAGTAGCTCTGAGCCATGGCCGATAATGGGACTGTCCTCTTGCCATCTCACTTTTATGCCCAGCTCCATCATTTCCCCGGAAAACCTGCTGGATCTTTGTGAACAGGGTGTACACAAGGCATTGGCTGCTGGAGCCGACCAGGCAGAAGTGTTTGCCAACTCAGGCCGGGAAACGGAAGTCACTTTTGAGAAAAATGACCTCAACCTGGCCCGCAGCAGCAGCGAGACCCTGTTCGGCATCCGGGTTTTCTGCGACGGCAGGCTGGGCTTTGCCACCTCCAACCGCCCGGAAGAGCTGGCCGAGACGGCGGCTGAGGCTGTGACCATGGCCAAGGCTTCGCCGGCGGATCCTCTCAACGGGCTGCCGGAGCCCCAACCTTTGCCCCAGGTGCCCTTTGCCCTTGATCCGGGGCTGCTGGAACTGGATGCCGCCACCCTGACCCAGTTGGGATCCCAATTGCTGGAGTGGGTGCGATCCAAAGACCCTCGCATCACCATCGACAGCGGCTCCCTCAGCGTGGAGGAAGAGACCCTGGCCATCGCCTCTTCCACCGGCATCCGGGCCAACTACCACAGTGTCGAGGCGGGGGGATCCCTGTTTGGCATGGCCATCGACGGGGACGAGGTGGGCAGCTTTGCCTACGACGGCGACAGTGTGCAGAAGCGGGCCGATCTGGTGCCGGCGCTGGAGCGGGCTTTTGATCGCTTTGTCCAGAAATGCGTGGGCGCGCTGGGGGCTGGCGAGGGGGAGAGCTTCCGCGGCCCCATTGTCCTGCCGCCAGATGTGGTGGAGGAGTTTCTAGGGGATCTCCTCTTTGTGCTGGGGGCGGATGCGGTGCGCAAAGGCAAAAGCCCCTTGGCGCAAAAAATGGGATCCCGGATCGCCAGCCCGTTGCTCACCGTGGTTTCTGAAGGCCTGGGCCTGCCCGGCTACCCCATTGAGCCCTTTGACCGCGAAGGGATCCCGCGCCAGATTACCCCCCTGATTCATGAAGGGATCCTCTGCAACTTCATGTACAACAGCTACGAGTCCCGCGCTGCTGGCGTTCCCTCCAACGGCCATGCCACAGGGGGAGCAGGCAGCCTGCCGGGAGTAGGGCCGGCTTGCCTGAGGGTGGCCCCAGGGACAACCCCCCTGTCCGAGCTCTACGCGATGGATCGGGGAGTTATCGTCACCCGCCTCTCCGGCAGCAGCAACCCCATTACCGGTGACTTTTCTGGGGTGGTGAAAGGGGGCTTCTTGGTCAAAGGCGGCGAGAAACGCCCCATCCTGGAGACCACCATTGCCGGCAATCTCTACGATTGTTTGCGCAATATCTCCGCCATTTCCCAGGAAGTAACGGTTTTCAACGGCACGGCTGCCTTTCCCGCCCTGCGCATTGAAGATGTATCCATCACTGCGGGCTAAGTAAAGCTAGGGGTGTCGAGATCCCGGCAACAGCGATTAACCTCATTCCCAAAAGCTGCGGAGTTGTTCCCATGGGCCAGGAGATCACCTGCCTCCGTTTTGGTACTGCAGACTTTGCTCAGTTTGCAGCTCGGCTCCAGCAAGAGACGAAGTTGCTCGAGCGCTGGTTGGCCGGTGCGCCGGGGCTGGATCCCGCCTGCCGGCCCTTTGCCCAGGGATCCCCGGTGGGCGGGTTTGAGCTGGAGGCATGGCTGGTGACCCCTCAGGGAGATCCGGCCCCGATAAACTCAGCCTACCTGGAAGCGGTGAACGATCCGCTGGTGGTGCCGGAACTGGCCCAGTTCAACGTGGAGATCAACAGCCGGCCCCAAGTTTTGGTCGGCTCGGCTCTGCGGCAGTTTCAGCAAGAGCTGGGCCAAACGTGGGATCGCTGTTGCCGGGTGGCCGAACACTTGCAGGCGGGGTTGATGATGATCGGGATTTTGCCCACGGTGCAGCAAAAGCAACTGACCTTGGAGATGATCTCCCCCCGCAAGCGTTACCTGGCCCTCAATGAGCAAA
>NZ_JANSHW010000202.1:0-5265 GCF_047461815.1 Synechococcus sp. R6-10 | reverse complement strand
TTCAAAGACTTACAAGAAGTGGCGGAAATGCAGCAGCCCCCCCAAAAGGAAGGGCGAAACATCACGATGATTCTCTCTCCCAAAAAATCGGTCTGAGGAGGGATCCCACCCATGCCCCTTGCCGTTGGGGATCCGGCTCCGGAGTTCACCCTGCCCGATGCCGAGGGCAATCCCATCAGCTTGAGCCAGTTGCGGGGACAGCGGGTGGTGCTCTATTTTTACCCGCGGGACAACACCCCCGGCTGCACCCAAGAAGCCTGCGGCTTTCGGGATGCCTACGCTGACTATCAAGCCCACGGCATCGCCATCTTGGGGGTGAGCGCCGACGATGCCCGTTCCCACCAAAAATTTGCCCAGAAGCTGCAACTGCCCTTCCCCCTGTTGGTGGATGAGGGGGCCAAGGTGGCCAGGGCTTACGGGGTCTATGGGCCGAAAAAGTTCATGGGCAAAGAGTACAACGGCATTCACCGCACCACTTTTGTTATTGATCCGGAGGGGAAGATCGAGGCCGTTATCACCAAGGTCAAGGTGGAAACCCACGCAGCGGAGCTGCTCAAGCAGTTGACCGGCTCTTAGGCTTTCCGGTGGGAGTTCGGCAGACCTGCTGCTGGGCTCGTTGTTCTGGAACCTGAGCCAAGACGGGAACGAAAAGAGCAAAATAAAGATGTAAAGTGCCGGTATTGATTCCTCGTGGGCTAGGGCCGTGTCCCGACGCAGCCGTACCCTCAAGTCGATTCACGATAGCTACCAAATGTTGGGTTTGGCCGGCCAAGGGCAGTACGGGCGTGTATTCTGTGCCCGTCCCCGTCAAGGAGGAGACCTGGTGGCCCTGAAGGAGCTGCCGGCGGAGCGCTTTCCCACCCAAAATCTGCTGCGGGAGCTGCGCCATCTGCTCACCCTCAACCACCCCAACATTACCCGCTGCTACGCCCTCGAACATGCCCGCGAAGGTCGCTACCTGGTGTTGGAGTACTGCGAGGGAGGCACGCTGCGGGAGCTGATCGACCAGGTGGAGCAAGGGCTGTGGCTGCCGGTCAAGCAGGTTTTGGGCTTTGTGGATCAGATTTTGGCCGGGTTAGATCATGCCCACCGGCAGGGGGTGATCCACTGCGATGTCAAGCCCGAGAACATCCTGCTCAAGCCCACGCCCCAGGGCTGGCAACTGAAGCTGACAGACTTTGGCATTGCCCGCCACTCCCAGCCTCTTCCCGATGAGATCAGCGCCACCGGATCCCCTGCCTACATGGCTCCCGAGCGCTTCTACGGTCAGTTTAGCCCTGCCTCGGATCTCTACGCGGTGGGGATCATCCTGCTGGAGCTGTTGACAGGCCGGCGGCCTTTTTCCGGATCCCCCGGCCAGTTGATGCACGCCCACCTCAACCAGCCGTTTGTCTGTCCCGAAGGGATCCCTGCCCCGCTGCGGGAGGTGCTGGAGATAGCCCTACGCAAGTTGCCCTTGCGGCGGTTCCGCACTGCTGCCCAAATGCGGTCGGCTTTGGCGGTGGTTGCCCAAGAGTGGCAAGAGCCGGCCAGTTGTTGGGTTGGCCCTCGCCTGCCCAGATGGCCGCCCCCTGGGGTACAGGTTTGGGATCTGCCGGATCTGGGCTCTGTTGACACTGGCGGGATGGGGTTCCTGGCCGAGCAAAAGTTCTGCATCTGCGAGGATCCCAGCGGCTCCAGATCCCCGCTGCTGTTGCGGGTGACCCCCCAGAGGCTGGAATGGCTGGAGCTCCAGAACCTTGCCCTGGGATCCCCTGCTTTGGCCCGTTTTTCCCTGGACGAGCCAATTCGGGCGGTGCTGCCCTTGAACACCTTCCCGGAAGCCCTGGCCTTCTCCCGAAGCAGCCTTTTGCACCTCAGCCCCAGCCGCATCCGCACCTTGCTCAGCTTTGAGGAGGATTGGCAGGCCACCTGGCTGGCAGAGCGACAGGAGCTGGTCTGGGCCACCGCCCAAGAGTTGGGGGCCGTACAATGGCAGCCGGCCACGTCGACAGGAACACAGCCTTTCCCCGATTCCCGCTGCTATTTTCGTTGGCCTTGGCAGGGATCCCTGTCCCGCTTGCTGGCCCTCTCGGAGCATCTGGTTTTGTTGACAGGTGTGGGGCAGCAGTGGGTGGAGATGAGCCTCTTGCCCTATCCCAAGGGACACCATCCCACTGTCGCAACCGGTTGGTCTCTGCAGACGGGATCCCAGCCCATTCGCTATCGCCTGCCCTTGGATCCCCAAGGGGGGGTGATCAGCTTGGGAGAACGGTTGCTCTTTGCGGCAACAGATGAGGGAAGGGAAGGCCAGCAAGGTTGCTGCCCCTATCTCCACTCGGTGCAGGTGAATCCGCTGCGGGTGCGCCGCTGGTTCTTGAAAGGGCAACCTGTCCAGATGGCCAAGGCCCCTTGGGGCGTGCTGCTGCTGTGTCGAGAGGGCGAGCAATCCACTTCCCTCTGGCTGTACAGTGAAAAAGGGGATCCCTTGGCCCAAGTAGCTGTGCCTAACGGCTCACAGGTGTTGCAGGTGGGCCAAAGGGGCAAGATTTGGCTGCAGGTGCCCAAAGCAGAGAAATCTCACCTGTCTCAGCTTTGGCAATTGGATCTGAACTGCTTGCCGGTGAGTGGACAGCCTTCCCAGGTGATGCTGTGCGACCCAGCGATCTAGAGTTTCGCCAAGGACTCCGTCCCGCTGTCGCGACCGGACTCGGCCAGAACCGCTATCAGCCCTAAGATCAAGTTTGAAGATCAAGTTTGGCTAGATGCCCGGCCAGCTCTGCTGGGCTGTGGACCAGGGGAGTGGTGATCTGTCCAGCCTGTTGGAGAACAAGCATGAGTCAGTATCTGCCGGAACCTGCTGCTGTGGAGGAGGATCCCAGCTTGTTGGTAGAGCGGCTGCGCCGCAAAGAGGGCCGGTGGCTGGATTGGGCCAAGGCCTGTCAAGCTTTGCAACGACAGAAAATGACTCCCCAGGCCATCTTCGAGGCAACCGGGTTTGAGCCCATTCACCAAAACCAGATCCTTGTTGCGGCCCAGGTTTACGAAGGGATGGCCAAAGCAGGAGCCAGCCCAGAAGTTCTGGGGCATTTTGCCCATAAAGGCAGCGATATCCTCTACGAGTTGCGCATTCTCTCTCCACAGGATCGGGTTCGGGTGGCGGAATTTATCTTCAGTCGCCATTTGCATGCCGCTGATGCTCATGAGATCGCCCGCGCCGTGAAAAATTATGCCCAGCTCCAACAGCTCCCGGAAGGGTTTACGGATCACCCCGGCGATGCGGTGGCCTATCAAGCCTGGCGGACGGCCCAGCAAACCCGCGATCTGCAGGAGCGAACTCGCGCTATCGGTCGAGCATTTCAGTATGTCCACAGCGATACAGCCCGCCGGCAGGTGGAGCAGCTTTTGTCTGCAGTTACTGCTGGCTCCCGATCCCAACGTAGCGTTTTGCCCAAGCTGTCGGTGTTTCGCCTGGAAGAAGATCTGCCGCGACTGCTGCCGGTGGCCGGATCCCTGCCTCTTGCAACTGCCGCCTGGGAAGGGATCCCCCCCAGCGAGCCGCAAGGGCCCTTTGGCTGGGTCAACAGCCCGGCGGAGCAGACTTGGATGGCCTTGCCTGCTTGGCCGGTGATTCAAAAGGCCGGGGATCCGGTGATCCTTCAGGTGGAAAACCGGCTTTTGGGATCCCTGTTGGGTTTGCCGGTGCCTGCCGGTGAAGAACAGGATCCGGTTTTGCTGGTGGTCGATCGCGCCGCTCGGGTTTGGGAGGGAGCTCAGATGGCGGGATTTTTCCTGGTGGATCGGGCCGGATCCCTGGCGGTGGAGTGGATAGAAGACTCGCCCTCCTCTCCCCTGTTGGGCCAGGTGCTGATGGCCGTGCGCCCCCCGCGGGTTTTCGATGAGGTGCTGGCTCAGGATCCCTGGCAGTTGGAAGAATAGGCGTTGGGATCCCGCCGTTGTAGCCATTCGTGCTAGTGGTGCAGAGCACCGCGCCTGGACTCGCCCCCATGGCCTCACCCATGGCCTCAATTGAGCAAGGCCAAGTTATCCCGGTGGACGGCAGTATCAACCCCTTCATAGCCCAGGATGCGGGGAATCTCGGCGGTTTTTTTGCCCTTAATCTGCCGCAGCTCCTCGGCGCTGTAGTTCACCAGGCCCCGCGCCACCTCCTGGCCGCTGGGATCGCACAGGCGCACGGCAGCCCCCGCCTCAAACTCCCCAGAAATGGCTGTGATCCCTGCCGGCAACAGCGAGCGCCCTTGCTCGCACACCGCTCGTACCGCCCCCTCATCCAAAGTCAAAGATCCCTCGGGGATGAGGCCGTAGGCAATCCATCGCTTGCGGGCGCTGGCGGGCTGAGGAGCCGGATCAAAGCGGGTGCCGATGGCCTCGCCGGCCAGAATGGCCGGAATTTGCTCAGGCCGTTTGCCATTGGTGATCACCACCGTTACCCCTGCAGCTGTAGCAATTTGAGCAGCGGTCAGTTTGGTGGCCATGCCGCCGGTGCCCCAGCCGCTTTTCCCCTGGGCTTCGGCCTTCACCTGTAGCGGGATCCCGGGCAACACCCGCTCAATGGGCTGGGCAGAGGGATCTCGGTTGGGGTCAGCCGAATAGAGCTTGTCCACATCGGTGAGCAGGATAAGCCACTTGGCCTGCACCATGCTGGCCACTAACGCCGAAAGCGAGTCGTTATCGCCGAATTTCAGCTCCTCCACTGCCACCGTGTCGTTTTCATTGACGATGGGAATAACCCCCATCTGCAGCAGTTGGGCAAAAGTGCGATTGGCGTTCACGTAGCGGCTGCGCTCCACCAGATCGCCGCGGGTGAGCAGCACTTGGGCAATTGGCTGGTTCAGAGCCGAGAAGAGGTCATCGTAAAGGCGGATCAACCGCCCCTGTCCCACCGCAGCCACCGCCTGCTTCTCGGCAATAGCCGTCGGTCGTTGCCGCCAGCCAAGGCGAGCACAGCCCACCCCCACCGCCCCAGAGGAGACCAAGATCACCGCATACCCCTGCCTGCGCAGGTGGGTCAGCACCTCCACCAGCGGCCCCAACACCGAAAGACGCAACAAGCCGGTCTGAGTATCTGTCAGGCTGGAGGTGCCGATCTTCACCACCACCGTCACGTCTGTTGTTGCCATCGCCGCTCTCAACCCATCCTCCCACCCCTCTATTCACCATAGCGCCACCATAGCGGAGTCAAGACGCAGCTGTATTGACCAAAAGGCGCGGCAAGCCCCGTCCTTCAGGGCGGGGAAGGATAGCGCCGACCGTAGCCGACGCCCT
>NZ_JANSHW010000201.1:0-5821 GCF_047461815.1 Synechococcus sp. R6-10 | reverse complement strand
GCAATCTGCCCACCCAAGATTGGATCCCGGCCTCTTTGGAAGCTCGCTATCCGCCCGGAGCAGCCCCAGGCTCCGAGCCCGAGACGCAGGCGTTGTTGGGGGGCTTGGCCCAGATGCGGCCCCAATTTATCCTTTCTGCCCACTCCTGTCAGGCACACCCCTGTGTGAACTACAACGGCCCTGCCCTTGAGCTGGCCCAGGTGATGGCCGCTTGCAACGGCTTGCCCATTACCGCCGACATTGGCTACCCTACCCCTGGTTCTCTGGGCACTTGGGCAGGGCAGGAACGGCGGATCCCAACCCTAACGCTGGAAATCCTGCGGGGCACTCCCCTCGATCAAGTCTGGCAAGAGCAGGCCGAGGCGCTGCAGGCGGTGTTGGAGTGGGCAGCCCAAGGCGATGCCTTCTGACCGGTGTCAAGATCTCTGAACTTTCGTTGCCAATCTGCCTAGTTCGTTCAAGATATCTGGGGTTTTCTCGCCCAAATCTTCTACAACACAGATAGGTGGGGCAGAGCAGAGGGGAGCTTGGAGTCGAGGGAAAAGGGGTCAGAGGTCAACCCCGAAGTCACGCTGCTCCTGCCTTGTGCCCCGCTGTTAGCCATCTGGAGGAAGCCAATATGTTCAGCAGGATTTTGGTGGCAGTGGATCGGTCGGAGCTGAGCCAGGGAGTATTTCAAAAGGCCGTCCAAGTGGCCAAGGCCATGCAGGCCCAGATGATGATTCTCCATGTTCTGTCTCAGGAAGAGCCGGGCGCCCCAGAGCCGCCGATGATCCTGGGGGTGGACTATAGCTCCGCCATCAGCGCCGAGCTGTGGCAGTCCTATCGGGAGCAATGTGCCATCTTCGAGCAAAACCAGATCGACTACCTGCGCTCGCTGGTGGAGAAAGCGGCTGAGCACGGGATCCGTGCTGAGTACAGCCTCAACTACGGCAACCCCGGTCGGGTCATCTGCGATCTGGCCCGCTCTTGGGATGCGGACTTGGTGGTGGTGGGCCGCCGCGGCCACTCCGGCCTGAGCGAGCTGTTTCTGGGCAGCGTCAGCAACTACGTGCTGCACCGCGCCCCCTGCTCGGTGTTGACGATACAAGGGGAAGCCCTGAAAAAAGAAGCCCAAACTGCGGAGGAGAAGACAGCTACCTCTGCTGGCTAAGGCTCTAGGAACTCGGGGGCGAGGGGGTGGAAGGCGGTTGCGTGAGTGGGGCGGAGTCCTTGCTCTCCGGCTGGCCTTCCAAGAGGCGATTCACTTCGGTTTCCAGGCTGTTGAAGGTGCTCAGCTCGATCACGGCAATGTCCGGCTGGCGGCTGCTTTGCACGTAGGCCTGCAAGCCAGAGGCGGCCAAGGTCAGGGTTAAGGGATCCTGCTCGGCGTCAGGCTTGGGCTCAAAGGTCAGCCGTAGGTCGGGCTCAGACAACACCCTTTGGGCTTCCGCGTCGGCCTGTTCCACAAACTCCTTGGCGCGGGCAGCATTTAGGCTGGAGAACAGAGAGCCGAGATCCACAGGCTGGCCCGGTCGCTCCGGGTTTTCCCAGCGCAGCTCCAAGGATCCCTTCTCTGAAGGCCGAGGGGTGAGGGTGACCTTTTCCCCTTGGGATTCTAAGGTGACTTGGCCCACTTGGTTGGCGTTGAGGCGGGCAATGCGGTGATCCCGCAGCTCTTCCAAGTCGGAGCGGAGAATATCGGCGGTGGAGGTGAGCAAGGTGGCTACTGCCGGGTGCTCAGAGGTGATGACGTACACCTGGCCATCTTTCTCCGATCCCAAAGCGACCTTCAGGGTTTTGCCGCCCTCCAGCTCTACCGTCAGCCGGGCGGAAGGCTGCTCCAAGCCATAGGGGGCTAGATCCGTCTGGGTCTCGGCGGGGAACTCCACGGCCTGCAGGCGGGCCAGAGTATTGAGCAAGCGGTTGACGTTGATCTCATCGGCAGGCAGCTCGCGGGGCTGGACAATCTGCCAAGTAAAGTGCTCCGCACCGCTGGCGCGAACGTCTTGCCGCTGCAGGCGAACAACTTCCGGCTCCGCCTCTGCCAACTGCACTTGCAGGGCCTTCACCTCGGCAGTGTCAAACCGAAGCAAGGTTTTGTCCCGCAAAGCCAGTAGGGAGGGCAACAGGGATCCCTTCTGGGCACTGCTTAGAAGCACCACCTGTCCCCCTTCGGGCTGGGCGTAGAAGCCGGAGCCATCGAAGTTGTCGTTGCCGATGGCTAGGCGGTAGGGATCCCCTTCTTTGGGGAAAAGGGCGATTTGGTGTCGCGGCTGATCCAGGCCAAAAGCGGCCAGGTCAGTGACCCCCTCCAGAGTGATTTGGGGGGTGAGGCGGGAGAAGGTGTTGAGCAACTGCTCAATGGGGAAGTCCAGCGCCGCTGACTGAATGGGACTGACAATCCGCCAGCGGGATCCCTCTTCTTCTGGATTGCGCTCCAAAAGGATTTCCAAGTACTCCGCACCGCTGCCGCGAACGGGTTCCCCCTCTTTCTGTTGGCGGATTTCAATGCGGGCGATGGTGTCGGTGGCAAAGTGGAACAGCCGCGCTCGCTCCGCCTGTTGCTCCTGACGCAGTTGCTGGATGTTGTCCAAGAGGAAGTAGCCCAGCAAACAGGCCACCGCCAAACCCAAAAGAACCCAGGTGGTTCGCTTGAACATACTGGACTCTCCTCCTACCGTCTTTGCCACCACAGGGCAGCTCCGGAACCCAGGGCCGCCAAGGGCAAAAGGACCGTTGATCCCAGCACCAGCCAGCGGAAGTTTTGACCGGTCAGGGTGAGACGGCGATCCGTGATGGATTTGGGGCGGATGGAGATCTGCTCCGTTTGCTCAGTCAGCCAGTTGAGGGTGTTCAAGAAGAGATCCCGGTTGCCCTGCTGCCGCAAGTTGCCGTTGAGGGCGAAGTTGACATTGCCGATCACCACCAGGCGGGCCTCCTGCGGGGATCCTGTGTCGGCCTGGTCGGCGTCCAAACGGCGGGTTAAAGCAACACCCAAGGTGAGGGGGCCAGGCTTGTCCTGATCCGGATCGAATTGCAAGGGGCCACGTTCCAGCTCAGGACTGGTCTCCCCCCAACTTTGCGGGCCGGTGCGCAGCAAGGGCGTGGCTTGGATCCCTTCGCGGGCTTCGGTTTCCACAGAGCGGGCCAGGGGGAACAGGGTCATTAGCCGCTGGGCCGCCAAGGGGGCGGTGATGGGGTGATCCCCGTAGGTAGTAACCAGGGCAACCGCCGGCCCTGTCCCCAACAGTTGGCTGACGCTGCTCACCTCAATGAGGATGTCATCCCCCAAGACCACGCCCCACTCTTCCAGCAAGGGATCCAGGCCGGCATCCACCCGTGGCCCAATCAACAACAGCAGCCGTCCTCCCTCGGCCAGGTAATCCTGCAGTTTCTCCACCTCGCCGGGGAACAAAGCCCGCTGTGGCCCCGCCAGCACCAGGACATCCGCCTCTTCTGGGATCCCCGATTGCACCAAGTTGAGGGGCTCTACCCGATAGCCTTCCTGACCCAGGGCTGCCGCCGCCTGGGCCAGAGTTGGAGTACCTTCCCTCGCTTCCAGCCCCACTTCCCCGTGCCCTTGCACGAAATAGGCCAGCAACTCCCCTCGGTTGACCACTTTGGACAGGACGGGGGTCAGTTTGCTCTCCAGATCAGGGGCAGGGGGCTGAGGCAGTTGTTGCCGGCTTTCTCCGGCCTCCACCACCAGGGTGTTGTTCTGGGTCACCTGCAGCCGCTGAATGGTCAGGGGATCCCGATTGGGATCCACAAACTCAAACTGAAAGCGGTTGGGGTTAAGGCGGCGATAGCGCTCCAGTTGTTCCCGCAGATTGGGATCCGGCGCAGTGGTGACCACCCAAACTTTGACCGGTTGCACCAATCCCTGCACCAATTGCCGGGTTTGGGGCGACAGGGTAAACAGGCCCTCCTCGGTGAGATCCAGCCGCAGGTCGTAGCGCACCGCCACCACATTCACCAGCACCAGAATGACGGCCATCGCCGCCGCCGCCACCAGGATGTTGGCGTTGGTCTGGGTGGAACGCAAACCGAGGAAGACCCCCACCTCCTGCCGGTGGGTGATGCCCCAAGCCACCAGCAGGGCCAAACCTGTTGCCAGCATGCTCAGGGGCACAGCCGTCCAACCGGTAAAGGCGGATCCCACCACCAGGCCGATGGCGATGACGCCAATGCCCAGGATCCCTGTCCAGTCCTTTAACGCGCGCCAGTCCTTCATAATGCTCCGCACCGCTGCCGCAAACACCACACTCCTCCCATCTGACCTCAGCTCTGTTGCCAGCGCAGGCTTTCCACCGATTGCACCGTGGCAAACAGCCCCAGGACGATGATGCTCAAGAAAAGAATGAGGCTGCTGCTGCTGAGGATCCCTTGCACCCAGTTGCTGTATTGCTGCAGCAAAGACACATGCCGCAGCGTCGCGGCAATCCAGTTCTCCTCCTGGCCGGCTGCCGCGTCGATCACCCAGAGCAGCAGGATCAGGCCAAAGGTGGCCACCGCCGCGATGAGCGTGCTGTCTGTTAGAGACGAGATAAACAACCCCAAGGCCATAACGCTACCCGCCAGCAGGGTTAGGCCCACATAGCCCATCAAGGTCAGGCGGTAGTCCACTGCCGGGTTGGCGCTGCTCAGCACCAGCACGTGGTAAACCAACGGCGGCAGCAGCAGCGTGATGAAAAACACCCAGACCGCCAACCATTTGCCCAGGGCCACCTCCAAGTTGGTGATGGGAGAAGTAGCCAGCAGCTCCATCGTGCCTCGCCGCCGCTCCTCGGCATAGGAGCTCATGGTGAAGATGGGCAATAAGAAGAGAGAAAGGGTGCCCAAGAGGTTGAGAAACTGCTGTGACAGGATGGTGGCCGCGTCGAAATTGTTCTCCTGGCCGAACTGGGCAAACAGATCCACCTGCTGGGAGAAATTGATCACCCGCACCAGAATATTAAAGAAGAAAAACCCCGCCAGTCCCCAAAACACCGCGGCCACCACATAGGCGATGGGCGAGGTGAAGTAGCCGCGCAATTCCTTACGAAAAATGGCAATTGCTCCGTTCATGCCGCTTCCTCCAGTAGGCCCTCGGATCCCTCTTGGGTGGTGAGCTGCAGGAAAATCTCTTCCAAAGAAGCTTGAGGACGGCCTATCTCGTAGAGGTCGATCCCTGCCTGCACCAGCACCCTGGCCACCTCCGGGATCCAGCCGTCCGCGGCAGCGTTGCTCTTGAGCTGCACCTGCCAGCGGGAGAGATCCGCCGCCAAGGGCTGTAGGCTCACCACCTCCACTTGGGGCAAAGGCTGCAGGGCCGTCCGGATGGCCATTGCCTCGGTTGCCCCCACCACCAGCTTTGCCTGCTGCCGATCCTGGAGCTGGGCTGTCAGCTCGGCAGGCGTGCCAATGGCCGCCACCTGGCCGCGGTTGATGATCACCACTCGGTCGCAGGTCATGCTCACCTCGGGCAGGATGTGGGTGGAGAGGATGATGGTGTGCTCCCCCGCCAGGCTCTTGATGAGCTTGCGCACCTCGATAATCTGCTTGGGATCCAGCCCAATGGTGGGCTCATCCAGGATGATCACCGGCGGGTCGTGAACCAGAGCTTGGGCGATGCCCACCCGCTGCTTAAACCCCTTGGAGAGCTTGCGGATGAGGGTGTGGCGCTTTTCTTCCAGGCTGCACCGCCGGATCGCCTCGTCCACCCGCCTGGGCCGATCGCCAGCGCTGACCCGCTTGATCTGGGCCACAAAGTGCAGGTACGCCTCCACCGTCATGTCGGGGTAGAGGGGTGGGTTTTCCGGCGGATAGCCAATGCGCTGCCGCACCGCCATCGAGTTTT
>NZ_JANSHW010000200.1:0-2991 GCF_047461815.1 Synechococcus sp. R6-10 | reverse complement strand
GGAGTATTCTCGGTGGTTGCTGCCAACGAGCCGAGTCGCATGACGGCCCTGGTGCTGGAAGACAACATCCATCCGCCCTTTGATCAAGCCCTGGTGCGGTTTGTCCACGCTGCCCCTGATGCGCCGGCCCTGCAATGGCAAGGGGAGCAAGGGCGGGTACTGCTGCCCCAGTTGGCGTTTGGACAAGTATCCACCTTTCAAGCTATGCGCCCCGGCTTTACCCAAATTCAAGTGGCCATAGCCCCTTCAGCCTCCGCGCCAGGTGTGCAGTCGGCTCCCAGCCGGAGCATTCCCCTGCAGCGGTTTGACCTGCAGCTGGAGGCGGGGAAAGTCTATACCCTCTATGTAGCGGGATTGTTGCGCAGCAATCCGGCCCTAAGCCTGGTGCTGGCAGAGGAAACTCGAGCTCGCAGGCTCCTATAGCCAAGGTGTTTCGGTCTCTCTTCTCCTTACACTGAGTTAAGGAATACCTCAGGGTGGGGGCAGATAGGGAATATGCTCTGTGGTGGAGCAGGCCAATGCCGTTGGCGTTCTCCGCTGCCAATATGATCTTACAAGGATCTCAGAATCCTAACATGCGGTGCGAAGCACTAGGGGATGCAGCCTGTGGATGCTTTGTTTCAAGTTGTGGTGCTGAATCAAACCCCAGATCCAGAACGGGTCATCTACCAGGCAATGCACCAGGATTACAGCCCTGATTTTGTCACCTCAGAAAGCCGGATCCCGGAAAAGTATGGAGAGGCCGTGGTGCGGCATTTGCTGGAGGGCAACCGTGGCCACTATGGGCCTCTAGAGCATCCTCAGATCACGTTTGGGGTAGGCTATTTTCCCCATGCTGTCATGCAACAGGCCCGTACTCATCGGGTAGGAATTTCCTTCGATGTTCAGTCTTTCCGATATACAGGCCAGCAAATTGCCGATTTGGGCAAAAAGCTCTTGTTCGCGTCAGCGGTGCGGAGCACAACCGAGACTGCTGCTCCTGTTGGCGAGGCCGGCTACGGTTGCGTCAGCGATCGCGTCAGCGGGCCGGAGGCCTATCGCGACAGCGGTGCGGAGCACATTGCGGAGCACAGTGGCGGGACGGAGTCCTCCTTGTCTTTGCAAGAGCTGGAAACTTTGTTTTACGTTCCTGCCAGCGTCAAGGAGGGCAAAGCCAAAACCCGCCAAGGCTTTAGGCCCATCTCCCCCGAAGCTTTGGATATCATTCTTGCGCAATATCGCAGCCAGGCCATTGCTTATTATCGCCTGGTAGAAGAGTGCGGATTGCCCTATGAAGATGCCCGTAACATCATTGGCTACGGGATCCGACAACACTTCGTGGTCTCTTTCAATTGCCGTAGTCTAATGCATTTTTTGGATTTACGAGCCAAAGAAGATGCTCAACGAGAAATTCAACATCTGTGTGAACTGATTTGGCCCCACTTTGAAGCGTGGTGTCCCCACGTGGCGGCCTGGTATCGTAAGCATCGCTGGGGAAAGGCTCGATTATCCCCCTAAACTTAGTTTAGATAGATATGCTCTGCTAACCCCTTCTGCGGCTAATCCTGTTTTTGATCTTTTGTTGGGTTACGGGTATGGATCCCGAAGCTTATGAGCAAATGGCAGGCTTGGAAGACCGGCATTGGTGGTTTTTGGGTCGCCGTCACATTCTGAGTCGGGTTATTGGATCCCTGTCGCTTCCCCCCTCTGCTTATATTTTGGAAGCTGGCTGTGGTAGCGGCGGCAACCTGGAGATGTTGTCCAGATTTGGCAAAGTTTGGGCTATGGAAAAGAGTGAAATTGCACTGCCGCTGGCCCAAGCTCGCGGTATTGGGATCGTGGCAGAGGGGGAGTTGCCAAACCGGATCCCCTTTGGTTCTCAACGATTTGATTTGATTGCTTTGCTGGATGTGCTGGAGCATCTGGAGAATGACAAAGAAGCTCTCCTAGCCCTCAGTCAAAGGTTAACCCCATCTGGCTACTTAGTTGTAACTGTTCCGGCTTATCCGTGGCTGTGGAGTTTACATGATGAGCTTAATCATCACAAGAGACGATATACCCGCGGGCAACTTTTGTCGTTGCTTAAAAGCTCAGGTCTAGAAGTTTATACCCTTGTTTTCTTCAACAGTTTTCTTTTCCTAATCATTTCAGGGATCCGCATAATGCAGAAAGTGCTTCGCCTGAGGGAAAGCCAAGATCTGAAAATGCCGCCGCTTTGGCTCAATCGACTGCTGACGGGTATTTTTGCTGCAGAAGCCTATCTGATACCTAAGTTTTCTCTGCCCTTTGGTGTATCTCTGCTGGCAGTAGCCGGACCGGCAACGAAATCGTAGTATCCTGTCATCATTGCTGTTCTCAGACTGCACTTTGATCATTGCTTAAACTCTCATGTTTCGACATCCAATGTCTGCAATTCTGGTAGTTTCTACAACAGCCTTTTCCGACGGTACTTAACCCACTCAACAGGGATTTTTATCTCTTGCATGATGAGGATCCCAATTACTTAAAGAACTTATTTTGTGTCAGCAGCATGAAGTCCTTTGAAGCTGGGAAGGGCCGTCAATAGAATTATCTGGTGAGGGCTACCCATTCAAGTTTTGGTCAACACTGATCTTGTCCAATAGCCTCAGATGCACAATCTTTTCTGTAAGATTGTCAACAGTCTTGATGCCGAAGGAGATAACCCTTGGCCGAACGCGGCTATAAAACTCGTCTGGATCTGCATCGTTTGTGGGTGCCCTTGGCCTGTTTTGGCGATGGCCTTTGTATTTGGTTGGCCTTTGGGGCGGGCTACTGGCTGCGCAGCTTGCGTCCTCATCAGCTCTTGCCTTGGGATGTCTACGCGGCCTTGGGATTGTTGACCGCCCTCAGTTATTGGGGCATTCAGGCGGGCTTAGGCGGATACGGTGAGTCGAAGCGCTTGTCTCGCTTTGAAGAATGGGCCAGTTTGCTGGTGGGGTTGGGGTTGACTTTTGGTTTGGTGCTGGCAGGGGCCTTTTTCGTTCGCTCGGT
>NZ_JANSHW010000199.1:0-3764 GCF_047461815.1 Synechococcus sp. R6-10 | reverse complement strand
GGCCAGCTCATCCCGCAGCAAGACATCCTGCCTCTCCTGCCCCAGTTCAACCAGGTGGTGGTGGACGAGGCTTTTATGGACTTTTTGCCGGGGGAGCCCACCCTGAGCTTAAACTCCAGCCCGTCGGCAATGCCCCGCAGCCAAACCTTGATCCCCCACCTGGCGGCTCACCCCAACACCATCGTCATCCGTTCCCTCACCAAGTTTTTCACCCTGCCCGGCTTGCGCATTGGCTTTGCGGTGGGGCACCCGGATCACTGGCAGCGCTGGCGACAGTGGCGGGATCCCTGGAGCGTCAACGGATTGGCGGGAGTGGCAGTGGCGGCAGCTTTGGCCGATGAGGACTTCCGCCGGCGCACCTTGGCCTGGCTACCCGTGGCCCGAGAGCATTTGTTCAGGGGTTTGCAAGCACTGCCCGGCTGGGATCCCTGGCCTGGTCAAGCCAATTTTGTGTTGGTGCGCTGCCCTGGCTCTGCCACGCAAATTCAGCGGGCGCTGCTGCAGCGGCACCGGATTCTGGTGCGGGATTGCCTGAGTTTTCCCGAGCTGGGAGATCGCTACCTGCGCATTGGCCTGCGCACCCTGCCGGAGCAGGAGCAGTTGTTATCCGCCTGCCGGGAGATCCTGGAGAATAGCTAGGGATTTTTCTGCGGGAGAAATTCTCATGCCCGAAGCTACCGCCTTTTGGCCGGAATGCAACGCCCCTATCGTGCGGGGGGTGGCCCATTACAGCGATCTGGAGTTGCTGCGGGCCTTTCAACGGCAGCCGGAGGTGGCCCGCTACTTCATCAGCCTGTTTTGCCGCTACTGCCAGTGGGTGGACGGGATCCTTGCCGAACATCTGCCGCCCGAGCAGTGGGCTGCCTATCGAGAGCAGGTTTGGTTGCGGCTTTACCTGCGCCTACAGCGCCTAGATGTCCACAGCCTTGTGGAAGAAGCGGCTGGCGAAGGGGATCCTGTGCTGCGACCCTGGCTGGCGGAGCAAACCCGTGAGCTGATCCAATCCTTGGATGGGATCCCCACCCGCCCTCAAGCTTCTTGCAGTCTCGACTCCACCAGAGGCGGGGCGAAGTCCTCTCTTTCACCGGCACTGGCCTGTTATTTGACTGCTGGTTTGGATACCTTGCCGGGGGATCTGCGCTTCATTCTGCTGCTGCGGGATCGCTTTGGCTGGCCACCGGTTCGCATTGCCGACCAACTCAAGGCTGACGGATATTACCTCGCCCCAGAAGACGTGGATGCCATCGTTGCCTCTGCCCGCCAGATCTTGCTTCAGAACCTACCGACAGATGTGCGTGCCCTCTATCTGGAGGCAAAGCCCTAGAAGACTGCCATAGCCCTGTGGCATGGTGGTTTATGGCAAGGTATGGGGCGCTGGCAATCCTTGTTCCCAAGGTGGGTTCTCCTGTTAGGCTGTTTCCGGCTGTAACAGTGGATCGGCATTGTTTGCTCTCCGACTTTACATCAAGTTGAGTGTGGGCTGTCTATGAGTCCTTCTCCGCTTCCCCCAGACCCTACCCAACCCCTGTCTCCGGCACAGCAGTCCCATTCACATCCAGTTCCTCAACTTGCTCTTCAGGAGGCGCTGAGCCATCTGCATTTGGATGTGCTGAAAGAACTGGAGCGATTCCGCCTCTGGCAGCGTTTGCAGCGCATGGACTCTGTCCCGCCCCCACGAGCAGGTCAGCTTGGGAATACCAGCTCTGCACAGCGCCCTTCACCTGTGCTCATTCAAGAGGTGGTGGAAGACTTGGAAGAGGAAGAGATGCCGCGGCCCTCCGGGGCCTTTTCGCCCCTCTGGGTCTTGCTGCTGTGGGTGCTTTCCTGCGCGGGGATTGGCTTTGGGGTGCGCTGGCTGATCTGGCCGGAAGAACTGTCCCTGCCCCAAAGTGCTGCCAGCAGGGCGGAAGAAGGGATCCCTGCCCAGCTGGATTTGGCCCAGTTGCCCCTGATCCCACTGGAACCGGTGGAAGGGCAGGTGGGAGAGGAGTTCTATTTCGGTGGCTTGGATCCGGATCGGCTGGCGCTGGGCTTGGCGGCCACCCCGGACTGGAAGGACTTGCAGGTGGATCCCCTTCAAGACGTTCCCAACCTGCTGGATAGCCTGCAAACTGACTTGGCCTTGGCTTCCAAGGAACCCTCTCCCCCCAGCTTGCAAACGGTGGAGCAGTTGGCAGCCAGCCTGGAGCGCCCGTCCCAACCTTCATCGCCTACTTCTGCGGGATCCCAAAACGTGGTGCCCCTAAGCGACAACAGCGTAGACTCTCTGGGGCCGAACCGCGGCGAGGGAACCTTCTTGGTGCTCACTACCTACTCGGGAGATGAGAGCTTGGCACGTGCTCGACAAGTCTCCCATGGGGCCTTTGTGAAAGATGTGGATGGCCAGAAGTTTGTGCAGTTGGCAGCATTTGAGCAACTGGAGTATGCCCGCTATCATGCGGAAACCCTGAAAAATAAGGGCTTTAACGTTACAATTGTTGAGCAGTAGCTTTGAGGACTACAGATCCCGAATCCAAGGGATCTGAGAGAGAGGTAGCCGCTGCCAGGTCCCTTCACTTCCTTCTGGATCGAGCAGGCGCCAGGCCAGCAACCCGGTTGCCGAGAGGAAAACCAGGGCCAGCAACAACGCAAGGGCATTCTGTAGGCTTTTCAAAAAGGGCCAGAGGCGGGCTGTGCTCGGCCCCACCTGAGCAGCTCCAGACCGCTGCCGCGCCTGGGCGGGGGGGTTCCCGGAAGCTGGAGAGGAACTCAAGGGACGGGCAGGTGGAGCGAGGGTAGAGGACGTCAACTGGGCGGCAGGAATGGGTGGCCCTGGTAACCGATTCAAAGCCATAACCACGGCCTGAGGGCGCTGCTGCTGACGCATCCACCGGTTCAGCTCTGCCAGAGAGATGGCACAGAGGTTGTTGAGACCCAGACCCTGAATTCGCCCCACCAAAGGCCGGTCGTTGCTGACCAAAACCACCAGCGTTCCCGGCTGCTGCTGGGCCAGGGCATAGGCGCATTCGGCAATCGCTTCTTCCAAACGTACCCTCATGGACTGATCGCCGGCACCAGCACCACCCACCAGGGCACGGGCTTCTGAGACGGCAAACCCTAGACTGGGCCAGTGGCGCAAAAACTCGCGGGCTGTCGATTCTTCTTGGGGATCAATAGCCTGCCGGCTCAGGCGTTCTAGCTCGGCCATCACTGCCTGCGGCAGCACACACACCCCAAATCGAGCCCACTCTTGCCATAGAGCCAGACGACCGGCCAGGATCACCGGGCTATCGAAGACGAGGAGAGGCGGGATCTCGGCCATGGGATGCGCCAGCGTTGGACTTAACCTCAATTGTGCAGCTTCCCCGAAGACTTGGGTAGCAGGGATCCCTCTGCCAGGCAGAGGCGGATGGCCAGTGGGTAGAGGCGGTGCTCCTGGGTCTGGATGCGCCGGTAAAGGGATTCCACAGTATCTTCGGGCAGAACCGGCACGGCTGCTTGGGCCACGATGGGGCCACTGTCCATTTCCAGGGTGACCCGATGAACGGTGCAGCCGGCAATTTTCACGCCGCACTTCAGGGCTTGTTCAACGGCACGCAGGCCCTTGAAACTGGGCAGCAGGCTGGGATGCAGGTTCAAGACGCGATCCGGGTAGGCGGACAACAACACCTGGGTAACCAGGCGCATCCACCCGGCCATGATCACCCATTCCACGTGATGCTGCCAGAGCACTTGGAGGATAGCTGCATCCAGGTCTTCGCGACAGGGGTAGTCTCGGTGGTCGA
>NZ_JANSHW010000198.1:0-2231 GCF_047461815.1 Synechococcus sp. R6-10 | reverse complement strand
CAAGGGTGGGTGCGCAATTTGCGGGATGGTCGTGTAGAGGCTGTTTTTGAAGGATCCCCTGCTGCGGTGGAGGCCATGCTGCGCTGGTGCCAACAGGGCAGCCCCGGTTCGGTTGTGGAGGCCATTGAGCAACGTTCCGAGCCGCCGGAAGGTCTACCCACTTTTGAGATTCGCCCTACCGTTTGAGGAAGTTTCGCTGTTCTGAGGATCTGCTTCAAGCTGGGCTGCTCCGGCCTCGTCCTGGGTTCTGGGCTGCCGTCCCCAGAAACTGTCTGTGAGCTGGGATCCCTGCAAGGTCACACTAGAATGGTTACACCGCCAGTTTTTCCTATCCCATGACTGTTGCTGCCCCCGCCAAAGTGCAATACGAAGCTGTGATTGGGCTGGAAGTTCACTGCCAGCTCAGCACTCGCTCCAAGATCTTCTCCAGCAGCGCGACAGCCTTTGGCGCTCCCCCCAACACCCAGATTGACCCCATCTGCATGGGCCTGCCCGGCACCCTGCCGGTGCTCAACGAAAAGGTGCTGGAGTACGCGGTCAAAGCGGGTTTGGCCTTGAATTGCACCATTGCCCCCTACAGCAAGTTCGACCGCAAGCAGTACTTTTACCCCGACTTGCCCAAAAACTACCAAATCTCGCAATACGACCTGCCGATTGCCACCCACGGCTGGATCGAGATCCAGCTCAGCGACGGTCGCACCAAGCGCATCGGCATCACCCGTCTGCACATGGAAGAAGATGCGGGCAAGCTGGTCCACGCTGGCAGCGACCGCCTATCGGGATCCAGCTACTCTTTGGTGGATTTCAACCGAGCGGGGGTTCCCCTCATCGAGATCGTCAGCGAGCCGGACATCCGCAGCGGGGAAGAAGCGGCAGAGTACGTGCAAGAGCTGCGCCGCATCCTGCGCTATGCCGGGCTGTGCGATGGCAACCTGCAGGAGGGATCCCTGCGCTGTGATGTGAACATCTCGGTGCGTCCGCTGGGATCCCAGACCTTTGGCACGAAGGTGGAAATTAAAAACATGAACTCCTTCAACGCCATCCAACGGGCCATCGAGTACGAGTTCAACCGCCAAGTCAAGGCTGTGGAGGCGGGCGAGCGGATCGTGCAAGAGACCCGCCTCTGGGAAGAAAACAGCCAGCGCACCATCAGCATGCGCAAGAAAGAGGGATCCAGCGACTATCGCTATTTCCCCGAGCCCGATCTGCCGCCCATTCGCGTTACCGAAGCGCAGAAAACCCGCTGGCAGGCAGAGCTGCCGGAATTGCCCGGTGTGAAGCGGCGACGTTACCAGGAGGTGTACGGCCTCTCGGTGTACGATGCCCGCTACCTCAGCGATGAACGCAACACCGCCGAATACTTTGAAGCCGTGATCGCCGCCGGTGCCGACCCGAAAGCAGCCGCCAACTGGATGATGAGCGACATCGCCAGCTACCTCAACACCCACAAGCTGGACTATCCCGACATTGCCCTGAAGCCGGAAACCCTGGCCGAGCTGATTGGCCTCATCGAGCAGGGCACCATCTCCAGCAAAATCGCCAAGGAGATCCTGCCGGAACTGCTGGAAAAAGGGGGATCGGCCCGCGCCCTGGTGGAAGCTAAGGGCATGACCCAAATCTCGGATAGCGCTCTGCTGGGGCAGATGATCGCCGAGGTGCTGGCAGAAAACCCCGAGCAACTGCAGCAGTATCGGGGGGGCAAAACCAAGCTCTTCGGCTACTTTGTCGGGCAATTGATGAAAAAAACCCAGGGACGGGCGGATCCAAAGCTGGCCAACGACCTGCTCAAGCAACACCTCGACGGCTAGCTCCAAGCATCGGTGAGGGAATAGCCCAACTCCTGGATCATGCGCCGCAGCAGGGGCAAACTCAGCCCGATAACATTGCCGGGGCACCCCTCGATCCGCTCCACAAACAGGCTGCCGCGGCCATCGATGGCAAAACAGCCAGCACAATTGAGCGGCTCACCGGTGGCCACATAGGCGCGGATTTCCTCGTCGCTGGGCTTGGCAAAAAACACCCGCGTCACCGCATAGTGGGTGAGGCGGCGGTTCTGCTTCGTGTCAATCAAGGCATGGCCTGTGTAGAGCTCTCCCACTTCGCCCCGCATTTGCCGCAAGCGCCGTTCCGCCTCTAGGGCATTGGGCGGCTTACCTAGGATCTCGCCATTTAGGTAGAGCACAGAGTCGGCCCCCACGACCAAGACGGGCTCCCGTTGCTGGGCCGCCACC
>NZ_JANSHW010000197.1:0-6786 GCF_047461815.1 Synechococcus sp. R6-10 | reverse complement strand
GGCGGCAGCGCTCAGGGATAACAGGTCGATGGCCAGGGGACGGATTGAGCTCAAGCCCAGGCGCTGCCTATTTTCCTCCAGGCGCCGCAGACGGTGGGGGTGGCGATCCAAAGCCCAGATTTCCCCCCGATCCTGCATGTGTTGGGCTATTTGGGTGGTCTTGCCGCCCGGAGCAGCGCAGCAGTCGATCACCCGCTCCCCTGGCTGGGGATCCAGGCAATGCACCACCTGCTGGGCACTGGCATCTTGAACGCTCCACCAACCCTGGGCAAAGCCGGGCAGGGCCGTGATGTCGCCAGCATGATCCTGAAGTCGCAAGGCACCCGGCACCTCGGAGATGGGGAGGGCAGGGATCCCTGCTTCTGCCAGGGCTTGGATGACCCTGTCTACCTCTGCCCGCAGCGGGTTAACCCGCAGATCTAGGTGGGGCGGTCGGTTGAACCAGGCGCACAACTGCTCGGCTTCTGCTGGCCCCAGCTGCTCCCACCACAGACGCACCAGCCAGTCGGGAAAGCTGTGCCGGATCCCCAAAGCCTGAATTGGGTCGGCTGGCAGAGTGTCCTCGAGGGGCTTGAGGGGATCCTTCTCTGGCTGATCCAACACTTGCCGCTGGTAGGCGCGCAAGATGCCGTTCACCACCCCTGTCAGGGACCCCAGCCCCATCTGGCGGGCCAATTCCACGCTGGTGTGGATGGCAGCGCTGGGGGGGATGTGATCCAAAAAAGCCAGCTGGTAGAGGCCAAGGTGCAGAATGAGCCGCAAATCGGGCGGTTGCTTGTGGGCAGGACGTTGGGCAAAGCAGTCGATTAGGGCGTCGAGGGTGCGACGACGGCGGGTAACGCCGTACACCAGCTCGCTGACCAGGCGGCAGTCGGCAGGGATCAGGTGGCTGTGGGCCAACAGGTGCTCTAGCACCACGTCAGCATAGGCGTTTTGCCGCTCGATCTTCTGCAAGGCCAAGAGGGCCAGTTGACGTGCGTTCATGGTCGCCCCAAAAGGTTTTCCCATTCTCCCCCCTGGGCGATACTGGAGAAGCCCCTAAGGGATCCCAATCATGCCTTACACCAGCGCCTTCTTAGAGGTGATCCCCGCCATCGACCTTCTCCAGGGCCACGCCGTGCGCCTCTACCAGGGGGATTATGCTCAGGCGGAACAGGTGGCCGATGACCCCATCCAGCAGGCCGAAGCTTGGGCGGCACAGGGTGCCCCTCGCCTGCATGTGGTCGATCTGGACGGAGCCAAAAGCGGGGATCCAGTCAACCTGCCCATCATTGAGCGCATTGTCCGCAGCCTGGCCATCCCGGTGCAGGTGGGGGGTGGGATCCGATCCCTGGAACGGGCGCGGCAGTTGTTGGATTTGGGGGTGGATCGGGTGATCGTTGGCACCCTGGCCGTGGAGGATCCTGACACCCTGGAGGCTATGACCCAAGCCTTCCCCGGTCGGGTTTGGGTGGGGATCGACGCTCGGCAAGGGCAGGTGGCCACCCGCGGTTGGCTGAGCACCACTCCCCTGCGGGCCACCGAATTGGTGCAACGGGTGGGGGAACAGGGCGTCGCCGGCATCATCTACACCGACATTGGCCGGGATGGCACCCTGGCCGGCCCCAACCTACAACAGTTGCAGGAGATCCTCGCCATCTCCCGCCTGCCTGTGATTGCTTCGGGGGGAATCGGATCGCTAACGGATTTGCTGGCTTTGTTGAGCTTGCCCGGTTTGACGGGGGCCATTTTGGGTAAAGCCCTCTACTCAGGGGCGATCTCCTTGCAAGAGGCTTTGCGAGCTGTGGGGCCGGGCCGCTGGCAAGATCTACCGCCGGAAACCGGATCCCTGTGGGCCTAGATGTCCACCTCGACGCCGAGCGGAAAGCAGCCTCAGCAATGCCATACTGGGCAAAATCGACAGGCAACTGCATGCAACCAACACTGGCTATCGGTGAAGGTTTTCCAAGACATTTTTGTTTTTTTGTTTTTCAGGTCATGTCTGTCCCTGCGCTTCGCCCTGCTGTTCGAGCTTTACAACCCGAGTTGGTGACCTGGCGCCGCCACATCCACAAGTATCCTGAGCTGGGCTTCCAGGAGAAGCAAACCGCTGCTTACATCAGCCAGCGCCTGAAAAGTTGGGGGATCCCTCACCAGACCGGCATTGCCCACACCGGCATCGTGGCCACCATTGAGGGAGAGCAGCCGGGGCCGGTTTTGGCGCTGCGGGCCGATATGGATGCCCTGCCCATTCATGAGGCCAATGAAGTCGAGTACCGCTCCGCCATCCCCAACGTCATGCACGCCTGTGGCCACGACGGCCATACGGCCATTGCTATGGGCACCGCCAAGCTGCTGCAACAGCACCGTCAACACCTCAAGGGCACGGTCAAGGTCATTTTTCAACCTGCCGAAGAAGGCCCCGGCGGAGCCAAGCTCATGCTGGAGGCGGGGGTTCTGAAAAACCCGGATGTGGAAGCCATCCTCGGCCTACACCTGTGGAATAATCGCCCTCTGGGCACTATTGGCGTGAAAAGTGGCCCCTCGATGGCCTTTGCCGACCGCTTTCAGATTCAGGTGATCGGGCGAGGCGGACATGCTGCCCTTCCCCAGCAGACGGTAGATGCCATTGTGGTGGGATCCCACATTGTCAATGCTTTGCAGACCATTGTCTCCCGCAATGTGGATCCGCTGCAGCCGGCGGTGGTGACGGTGGGCCGTTTCCGGGCTGGCGATACCTTTAACGTCATTGCCCCTAGAGCTGAGATTTGGGGCACCGTGCGCAGCTTTCAGCCGGAAGTGCGGGATTTGATCTCAAAACGTATGGAAGAAATCGTTGCCGGCATTTGCCAAGCCTACGGGGCCACCTACGAGTTTCAGTACGAACGGGGCTACCCAGCGGTTTGCAACGATCCTGCTATGGTAGCGCTGGTGGAACAGTCTGCCCGCGAGGTGTTTGGCCCAGAGGCGAGGATCATCCCAGAAATGACCATGGGCGGCGAGGACGTCTCCTTTTTTCTCAACGAGGTGCCCGGCTGCTACTTTTTTTTGGGATCCGCCAACCCCGAAAGGGGCCTGAACTACCCTCACCACCACCCCCGCTTCGACTTCGATGAGGCTGCCCTTGGCATTGGGGTAGAGCTGTTCCTGCGCTGCATTGAGAACTATACTGGCCAAGCCCTGAGTTAGCGGGAAACCTCGGCTAGGGCCTGAGCAAGTCAGCGGATCCGCTGCCGGGAAGCAGCAAGGGCTTCATAGGTTCTGGGGTGGGACGGGTAGGGGCAGGATCCCCGTCGGTGGGAATGTAGAGGGGCGTTGGGTTGGGATCCCCACCGAAGGCCAGCACAAGGGCTTCCAGCAGGGCCTGTCGCTGTTGCCGGTTCAGGGATTGTACAACGGCTTTGTCTTGGGCGTAGGGGTTGACCGTGAGGCGGTCGGCACCGGGATACCGTTGGGCGATGATTGGCTCATTGGCATCAAAATAGTCCGCCAGCGTCAGTTGCCAGTCAAAGCGGTCGGTCGGGGAGCGACCGGCCACCTGCAGATGGTAAACCATCATCCGCCGCACCAAGGTATCTTCCTCAGGCGTAGGGCCGCCGTCATTGGGGTTAATGGGGGTGTAGACGTTTTCCAGCGGCAGATCCGGCAATGCCTCGTACACCCGCCGCGCCGCTTCGGGGATCAGCCGCAACTGAGCATAGGCAGGCCCGGATCCCAGTAGAACCGCAACGGCAATGCCCAGCAAACCTGGCAAAAGGGCTTGTTTCCTCATCCTGCTCGCCCCAAAACTTGTTTCTGTGAAATGAATTGTATTGCAATCAAGCAGTGGTTTCGGATTGTAGATTTGGCAGATTCAGCGATTGAGATCAGGCCACAGTTGGAGTTTTGGGCCATTGCTAATCAATGCTGAGTCCGTCCACTACCTGAGGTTGAGGACGCGGTTTGAGAGGGGCTGACTGAGCCAAGCGATCCCGCTGGTGGTGTTCTTGAGAATGCCTTTGCCAGAGGCCAAGAATATCCAACGTTTCGCCGCCATGCTGCGTGTAGCGCTGCCGCACTTTGCACAGTACAGGGGTATTGACGCACACCCCGGAGATGATCACCTGACCTTTGCTCAAGGCGGGCAATTCCTGTAACAGATCCCGTCCGGCAGCCTCGACACTGTGGCGCAAATTTTCCTGATCGGCAGGGTTGACAATTCGCATCAAAAATTGGCTCATGCATTGAGACAGAATATCCGAGTCCAACTTGCCAGGGCGTTGCGTGATCAGCCCTACTCCCAGTCCAAACTTGCGTCCTTCGCTGAGGATGGTGCGCAGCACCTGTTTGCAACGGGAAGGCTCGTGGGCAGGGGCAAACCGATGGGCCTCTTCCAGCAAAATAAAGACGGGATAAGGCAAGTAATTTTCGTCCCCCGGCTGGATCTTGCCTTTGTGGGTATTGATCCGAGCATAGTTGGCCTGGCGCAAGATGGCAGCAGCGATCACCTGCTGTTCTTCTTGGCTGATCTCATGCATTTGCAGGATGGTTACCTGCCCCGGCTCAAACAAGTCTTTGGGGGCCAGATGTTCTACATTGCTGAAATAAGGAGAGCGGTCGATCTGTTCTAATTTCCACTCCAAGGCGGCGGCTGAGGATCCTTGGGATCCATCTTCTGCAGAATCGGCTTCATTTACGGCATCGATTAAATCCTGAATCGTCCAGCGGAGTGGGTTAAATTGAGTTGTTCTGCGGAAGGCTTTTTCCAGAAAAGATTTTTGCCGATCGCTGGTTTCCGGCAGCAGGGTCAGAATATCAAAGAAGTTGAGAGAAGATACGCGAATCTTAATTTCCTGCGGTGAAAGAACCTTGACTTTGGGTCGGTAGCCATCTTCCCCAAAAAACTTGGGGTGGGACTGCATTTCTGCCAGCGTGTGGTATTCCCCGTGGGGATCGAAAATGAGGACGGCAGCTCGGTTTTTAGGCAAAAGCAGCTCTTCAATCAAAACCCCTGCTGTATAAGATTTGCCGGATCCTGTCCCCGCCAAAATGGCCAGATGGGTGCTGACCATTTCCTTGACGTCCAGTACTACGGGCACTGCTCCCTCATCGCGCAACAACAGGCTGCCCAAGTGAGCACCCCCAATGGCTGTTTCATCTCGTTTGTTCAAAATTGATTTCAGCAGACGATTGGAGGCCAGAAAAACCTTGGCACCGGGATCCGGAGCGCGGCGGGGGTTAATAAAGCCCATCTTCTGATTGAAATAGCCGATGACCTCGACGGTAACCGCATAGATTTCCGGATTGGGATGGGTAAAGCCCACCAGAGCCACAATGGTGCTGGGATCGATTTCGGTATCGGCAAAGATGCGATCGGGGATGTGATCCAGGAGCTGAACTTGGCTAATTTTACCCAAGATTTGCAGCGTTTGCGATTGGGGATCCTGGACTTCGTAGTAGACGAAATCGCCCACCTTTACCGCTTGGGTATTGGAAGTGATGAAAACATATTGGTTAGAGGTTTCTCCAGGCCCTTTGACGGTGCCAATTACCTCTGGAGAGTCCTCAGTTGGAGAGAGGGTGGCTTCTGGATGGTGGCCATTATCGGTGATTTTTTGGGGCATTAGCGCATCGCTCCTACAGTCATTTTCCAGGCCAATTCTTTGCTTAAGATTTGCAGAGCTCGCCGTTGAGCTGGATCGGCAAACATCGGCGTAATGTCGTTCAAGACTTGGTAGATCAAATGATTGGCAAAGTTGCCGCCGCTACTCAGCAGCAAACCATAGTAGGAAAATTGGGTTTGACCTTGGGGATCCTGGTGAAAGCGCAGGATCTCTTCCCGGCTCATGCGAAAAACCGGCGTGTTTACAGGCACCACCACGCGTGGGATCCCTTGCCGGCCACAGCGGCGCTCTTCATCCAAGGCCCCGATTAAGACCACCGAGAGTAGCGTGCGCACCTCATTCTGCAGATCGGGGGAAAAATAGGGATCCGGCTGGCTGGAAAGGCGCGGCCCAGAATTGAGGAACATCGGATTCAGGAGTTGGGTATTGTAAACCAGACCTACGGCCCAGTGTCGCCGGTCGCTTTCTAGCTTGACAAAGCTGCCGAAGCCATAGTCATCAGGAGCCGGCGGATTTTTGACTTCTAAAGCATCGTCCACCTGCACCACATAATCACAGTGATTGTTGGAGCGAACTACCTTTCCCAATCTCATCGAACTCGTCTCCGCTGTAATTTACTTACTGTTTTCCGGGATAGCCTTAGGTTCAGCTTTTCGCGAGCGGCCCAATCTTGCATGAGACGCAAGAAAAGGTTGCGATCCTCATTGCGGATAACGGCTATTTGATCGGCTGTCTCCAGCACATAAGGATAACCTCGCCCAATCACCACCTCACAGCGAACCAGATCCACCAACCAGTCCAACAGTCCTGCCTCATAAACCCAAACGGGTATTTCCAAGCGGGCCGGAAAGTTGTCATTGGTGCGCAGGTAAACAAACCCCACTCGCTCCCGCATTTCTTGGTAGGAGTTGAGGATCCCATCTTGGGGGTTGAGGCTGCCGCCGCGGGCACAGATGAAAAAAGGCGTACGATCCCCCCACTCCAACCAGGGGCTGAGCAGTTGCGCATCGTGAAGCTGTGGAGCTTCGGGTAGGTCAAAACAATGCTTCAGCAACGTCACCAGATCGGAAGTGTAGGTGGTGTCTATGTAGGCCACGATGGGGATCCGGCTTTGCTCGCTGGCCCGCAGAAGCTGGAGCAAACACTGCACATAAAAGTCTTGGCTTTCTGGCTCAAAGACTTCGGCAAAAGTAGCCACCAGCGC
>NZ_JANSHW010000196.1:0-1854 GCF_047461815.1 Synechococcus sp. R6-10 | reverse complement strand
CCTGTGTTTTCTATTGTATCAGGGAACTGTATAGCAGATAACGAACTCTAGGGGAGAAGGGCCTGGAACCAACCGACGATCACCTGCCAAACCTGTTCTAGAAGGGCAAAGGGATCCTGCAACTCCTGCAGCACCTGCCGCGGGCCAATTCTAAAGACCACGTACAACACGGCCAAGATGATTACAATCCCCACCGTTGTCCAGATGGCCTCTCGAACCACCCGCACCCAAAAAACCAGCATAAAAATGGCGATGGCTACAGCGGCAACCAGCGGCAATGTGTCCAGTACCATCGGATCCCACCTCGTTTGGCTCAGATGTTTCAGATTTAACTCCACTGTAGCCAGCTTGAACTGAAAACAGGTGTTCGTAGATGTCCGTTGACAAGGGATCTCCTCTCGTAAAATGGGATCACCTCGAGATAACCCCTCTTTAGCTGGGCTAGACCTATGGACATCATCACCCTTGGCTGGATTGCCGTCCCCACCTTCTTCGTTCTTTCCATTGCCCTGGTGGTCTGGGGGCGCAACGGCATGTAATTTGTCATGCCTGGATTGAGCCTCACATCCATCTTGCATTCATCTTGTTGTTCCTGCCGCCGATATTGACGGGGTTACCCCCGCTCACACCATGGAAACCGATCTTCCCTTGGTCGCCCGCATCGCCTACGGAAGCATCTTTTTGCTGTTGACAGCCGTAACCCTGGGCGTTGGCTACATTACCTTCATCGACTGGCGGGATCGGCGGCGACGCAACGAAGTTGAGCGCAAAGCCCGTCGCTCCAAGCGCTAGCGCCGCTGTTGGGCCTGCTCAGGTCAGTCTTCAACCCAACTCAGGGTGGGGATGGCCAGGTAAGGCAGGGGATCCTGGGGTTGCAGTTGAGAAAGATGCCGCAGGATGCTCTGGTTGGCCTGCCACAGGGCTTGCACATCCCATCCAGCGTAGGTGGGCAGAAAGTCCGCCAGCTTGCGGTTAGCTTCCCCCAGCAGGATCATGCAGCCACGGCGATTGTCGTTCTGCAGGTGATAGTAGGCCACTGCCGTCTGCAATAGACCCTGGTAAAAACGCCGCTCTGGATCCACTGCTTCCATCCACAGGGCCTCTAGGGTGTCGTGGCAGGCGTAAAATTCCCCCCGGTTAAACTGCTCGGCGGCCAAACGCAACGCTTCTGAGTGGGCATTGCTCATGTGGCTAGGCACAGGCCAGGGGTGAGGTCTGCACAGGCAGGGATCCCTGCGGCAACACCAGGGTAAAGCAGGTTTTGCCTTGAGAACTCTCCACCGAGACGCTGCCCCCCAGCCGCTGCATCCACTGCTTGACCAAAGCCAGGCCCAGGCCGGTGCCGCCCCGCTTCCAGGGATCCCCGCTGGGGATGCGGTAGAACTTCTCGAAGATGCGCTCCTGCTCGGCAGGGGGAATTTCCACCCCCTCGTTGATCACCCGGATTTCCACCTGCTGCGGGCCAGAGCGCTGCGCCGTTACCCAGATGCTGCACCCTGGGGGAGTATACTTGCAGGCGTTGTTGACCAGCTCCTGCACCACCCGCTCCAGGCCGCCCCGATCGGTGAGCACCTTGCCCACATTTGGCGCAATCTGCCACTGCAACCGTTGCTGGTTGGCCTGGGCCCGCTGTAGAAACGGCTCCAGCACGCTGGGCAGCCAGGTTGCCAGCGGCACTTCTTCCAGATGGAGCGTTTTGGATCCCTGCTCCAACCGCTGCAGATCCAGCAGGTCGTTCACCAATTCCGCCTCCCGCTCACACTCCTGCTCCAAAATCTTGAGATATTGCTCTCGTTTTTGGGGGGCGCGGGCGGTTTTCAGCAGTTGGATGGCCATCTTCATGTTGGTGATGGG
>NZ_JANSHW010000195.1:0-1640 GCF_047461815.1 Synechococcus sp. R6-10 | reverse complement strand
GGGATCCCTGTCTATTGAAAGGAGTCTTTCGGGGTGTCAGGCTGGCGATCACCATGCGCTACCACGGATTGGTGATGGCGGCGGCAGAGGGCTGCGCCTGTTTTGGTCTCAGCTACGATCCCAAGGTGAAAACGCTGCTCCAGGAATTGGGCATGCCTGGCTGGGATCTGCAGGAGATGCCCACCGATCCTGAAGCCTTACACCAAGCTTGGCTGGCCTGCTACTCAGAGGGCCTAGCTCTCAGCCCTGCCCAAGCTGACCTGTGGGCGAGGCAATCGGCTCAGCACGCTCAGTTGTTGAGACAGCACCTGAAGTGGGGTTGATGGGGTTGCCTGGAGAAGTTGCTGCCAGGGCGAATTCCGGTAGCGGTTCTTCTGGAGAGCCGCTTTACCCCAAAAGTAGGGAGGCACGGTGTCCCCGAACCAAAGCGCTGCGTGCATCCGCTTGAGGAGGCCCCCAATTCATTGAGGGGAGGACGTCACCTGAGAGGGTTTTGGGGGAGAAACTCCCGATCCAGGGGCAGGGGGGCGACAGGTTGGGTGAGGGTAAATTGGCCGCTTTCTATCCACTGCTTGAGGATTTCGGCAATTTGTATGGAGCGGCGCAAGCTGGCCAGGGGAGCGGTGCGAATCTTGCGGCCATTGAGGGTGATCTGGCCGGATTTGAGTTGGGCATAGCTCACTAAGCCAAAGGTGGGCCGCACCCGGCGGGGAATGGAAAAGTCAATCACGGGGGCAACCAACTCCTCATCCCGAATGGCAATGGCCTCCAAATCCGCAGGAGCAAGGATGGGGATGGGGATCCCGACCCCCAACATCAAGCTGGGGCCGTAGTTGCGGAAGTAGCAGCCCCTCACCCATTCCGCCTGCATTTGCTTGGCATCCCCAATCAGGGCTAGAGTGGCCGCCGGGCCGATGGGAGTTTGGTTGGGCAATCGCTTTTGCAGCGGAAAGTGTTGGGTGCCCTCCCAGGCGACGTAGCCGATGCCGCCTCCCAAAAAGATGCGGCTGCCGATCCCCACCCGGCGCAACAGGGGATCGTTCAACAAGGGGGATAGCTCTCCCGGGTTGGAATAGACGGCATTGCCCAGATGCGGTTCCAACAGACCCAAGTAGGTGTACAAAGGCCGATCCCCGCCGTTCACCCCGACGATGAAGTTTTGGTAGGCATTGCGGGGGTTGAACAGGTAAAACTGGTTGAGCTGATCCCGAGTCAGGGTGGTCTCGTAGTCGGCGCGGGGGTAACAATCGGTCACTTGGCCGATGGCCCGCAAATGGACGCGCTTGCCCGCCACCAGGTCGGCAATGACATGGCCGCCCCCATAGGCTTGATCCGCTTGCTCGCTGGGTTGGGCTGCCCCCAGGTAAAGATCCACCGCGCCAAATCCGGCATAGGCCGGTACCCCGTTCAGCCAAGCTTGGCGAATCTTGATGGGCGGATCCGTATGGCCCAGGTTCACAATGGCTCCTGAAGACTCCATTGGCTCAAAGGTGCCGGTGGTGATCACATCCACCTGCTCAAAGGCTTCCTGGATCCCCAAGGTGGCCAGCTTGGCTTTGGCTTCCAGGGCCGTCCACACCCGCACCTGGCCTTTGGCAATGCGTTGGTTAATCTGGTCTAGGGTTCTCTCCATGGGATGT
>NZ_JANSHW010000194.1:0-4054 GCF_047461815.1 Synechococcus sp. R6-10 | reverse complement strand
TTGGGGGGATCTGACGGCAGGATTTTTCTTGGGAGGTATGGGTGGCGTGTTCGCTGCCTATTTCCTGCTGGAGAACTTTGCCGGGATCGACGCCATCTTTCGAGGGCTGGTGAATTAGTTGTCAAGTTTGTCAAGTCACTTGAGAGGAGCAAAATCATGACCGGTTCTTACGCTGCTGCTTATCTTCCTTGGATTTTTATCCCCATTGTTGGTTGGCTGCTTCCTGCAGTGGGCATGGCAGTGCTTTTTTTGTACATTGAGCGGGACTAGTCCCGGAGTGCTTTGATACTCACTAGTGCTGATTAATTTCAATTATTTCAGGCTAGAGATCAACCCCAGATATTGAGGCAGGGATCCCTTTTTTAGGGATCCCTCTCTTTTGGTCAGGATGATTTCCATCCGCGCTACCAGAGTCCCGAAAGGCGAAGGCTGTCCCCTCACCTCTTTTTTTTAGGAAGGGAGCATTTCCAAAGGACTTTAGATTGGAGCAGGATCCGGCGAGCTGATCCCAAGCCAACAAGGGGAAGGGCAGCTTCCGCAACACCCTTGCAACTTCAACGAGAAGGAGGAGTCGATGGCCAGCCTTAACTTTCCAACCCTGCGTATTGGGGATCCCATTCAAGAGGGCAGTTTCCAGGTTTTCCCTCTCTTTTCTCAGGGGGAGCAGGAAGTTGCCTATCGCCTTCCAGAACTGCAAACCCAGGAAGCAACCATCACCGAGGTGAGCGAGGCCGGAGCAGTACCTCACCTGGTTGTGGAAAACCACAGTGAGTTCCTATTGCTGCTGGGAGTACCGAGCAGAGTCCCAGCGGGGCGACCAAGGCTCAGCTCTGTTCTATGATGGGAAGGTGGTTTATCTTTCAGCAGTCTCTCGGCAGTAGTGCCAGGCTTCTCACCTAAGCTGGTTCCCCCTTTGGGGGATCCCTAGAAATTGGAAAAAGAAAGAAATTGGAAAGAAAAAACATCCTGAGTTAGCTCGGTCACCGCCTGTTTGGCTTCCTGGCGGCCTCGGCAATACCGCTCTAACCGCTCGCTAACGGAGATGGGATCCCCGACGGTCACGTGAACCCCCCGCCAGCCTAGGCGAGGGCGGGCTGGGTAGGATTCCCCTCGAAGGCGGGCCAGCACATCAAATAGAATGAGGGCAGTTTCTGCCAGCCGCTCAAAAGAGGGTTTGCTCAGCAAATACTCTTCCTGGACGGCTACACAGCTTTCCACCAAGCGCATGTGCTGCAGGTAGAGCGTTGCCTGGTGGGCTTTCCAGTCGAGCAACCCCCGCTGCAGGGGAGACAGGGATCCAGGATGCCGCAATTCTTCTCGGTAAATCTGGATCCAGGCGACTTCTTCAATGCGGCGGCAGCGGCTGTTCCAATCCCCCTGGGGAGATAGGCCAAAGTAGGTCTCTGCGGTTTCCAGGGCTCTGTGGAGCAGCCGCTCCAGGCGAGCGTTAAAGTGGCCAGGGGCTAGCCTCTGCTCTATCCGTGGTTCTTCTTCATCTCTCCCAGAGATGAAGGGAGGTAGGTCGTAGAAAGCTTCCAGTTGTCCCAGGAGATGCTGGGCTAGGCGGCAGATCCGCTGGGTGTAGCGAAGGTTGGGGCTCCTGGAGGATCTTGGCTCTGGCTTCGGAGGCGTCAACCCACTCAGGTGCTCAAGGCGCGCCAGCAGGCGCTCCAGCTTCGTCCAGGAGGGATCCGTGTAGTAGTACCGAATGCCAATGGGCAGCAAAATGACGGTCTCTGAGCGACCAGCTTTGGCCAGGTCCTCGGCGCACCAAAAGCACAGCTGAGCCATTCCCGGTTCCAGGGGATTGATCCGTTCGCTGTGGCCGTTGGTGGCTCCTTCTGGGGCGATTGCAAAGGGAAATTGCCCATCCAGGAGCAGTTGCCGGGCCGCCTTTAGCGCCACCCGATCCACCCTCCGACCGCGGCGTATAGGGATTCCGCCCAGGCGAGACAACAGCCACCCCAGCCATTCCCCTCCCCAGAGGGGCATGCCCCGGTCGTAGAGAAAATGGGCGTGAAGGGGTTCTCGAAGGCGGATCCCTTGTCGACGGGCGGCTTCGGGCACCAGGCGAGATAGAACGTACAGGCCCACCAGCGGGTCATCCACCTCCACATGTCGGAAAGCCAGGACTAGGCGAATTTGACCCTCCTGGAACTGGTGGTAGAGCCGCGCCAAGATCTCCGCCCCTGTGGCCTCGATTTTGGCAATGCCGGAAGGAAGCCAGCGCCGCACCCTCACCCGCAAGAGCAGGGGCAGGATCCCGTGGACGAGCCGTAGCACCCAGGCGCTATAGGCGGGCGGAATAAAGTCGAGGGGAGGACGGGCAAAATGGGGCGGTGGTGACAAGAGCAAGATTTGTTCCCAAGGTAGCTCAAGAGAAGAAGTGTAGTTAAACGCAAATCAGATTCATATCCCATCGCTCAGATTATTCATCAAGTCGCTACAGAGATCACTGGATATGCAGCCATTCTCAATCAATAATCAATATCAACAATATCAATGATTGAGATCCTTCCCCTGAGACCCCACGCCGTCGGCGCAACCGCTCTCTACTCTCCTCAAGCCCCCGACCCCTCTCTCACAAGGGGAGATGAGAGTTGGGAATCGTGGCCATGTCGTGCCCTTTACATTGCTTTCTTTGTCTTCCGTTGCAGTGAAGACGCTCTCTTCTCTCTACTTTCGTCTCTTAACTCAAGGTGGCTACAGGCTGGGCCTCTGCCAAGAGCGCCTGAGTTTGCAGGTCGGTGATGGTGACCAACAAGCGCCGCGAGCTATCAATGGCAAATTCGACGCGAAGGCGATCCTCTCCCACGCGGCCAGGGGGCTGCAAACGGGCCAGACAAACCGGTAAGGACTCCGTCTCGCTGAGGCGAATGGGCAGGGATCCAAGAGGAGCTAGGGATCGGAAATCGGTTTGCCGGGTGAGTTGACGGCTGCTCATGCGCCCCAGCTCGTCGTAAACCACCTCCGATTGGGCCACCTGGGCCACTTCGCCCACCTCTAGGCGAATCTCCGTTTGTCCGTCGTTGGCCACTTGCAGGATCAAGGGCTCAGCCCGTCGGCAGGGATAGGGGCTGCCCTGTTCGAAGAGGGGGTAGTAGATGTAGCTTTTCTGCAAGGGATCCCAGAGGCGGAGGGCATAGCTGTGGTGCAGGCGATCCTCCAGCTTCACCTGGCGGCCCACCTGCAGGGCGCCCAGGGCCACAGCATCGAAGGGGCGTTCGCAGCGCACTTTCTTTTTGCCGAAGTAGGAGCGCAGCAGCTCTTGAACTGCTGGCAGTTGGGAGCTGCCTCCTACCAAGAGCACCTGCTCAATTTGGTTCTTGCCCAATCCCCTCGCCTGGGCGGTGAGAAGAACGTCGTCTAGGCACTGGCGGATTTGATCCAAAAGCTGACGAGCTTCCAGGATCTCTTCCAGCTCCTGCCGGCTTAACTTCAACTCATGGGCAGTGAGGGCTTCGTCGTCAAACCAACTGCCCACCGCTTCCATCTGAGTGGAAAGGGCGATCTTGAGCTGTTCCGCCTGCTCCAGGAGGTTGAGCCAGCCCAGAGCTCCAATTTGCTGTCGGCTTAGCCCCAGTTGCTGCAGTAGGTAGTCGGCAATCCAAATGTCGATGTCCACCCCGCCCACATAGGCATCGGCCTTGGCGATCACCTCCGCTTTGAGGACAGGGCTACCCGCTTGGGGAGCGAGGGTGCGCACCAAGCTGAGATCCAAGGTACCGCCGCCGAAATCCACCACCAGCACTAGGGATCCCGGCTGGCCAACCGCATAGCCCAGGGCTGCTGCCGTGGCTTCATCGACAATTTGAACGGGATCCCAGCCACAGGCACTGGCCACTCCCCGCAGCCAATTGAGGTAGCGCTCAAAAGAGCCGACAGGGGCGGTGAACACCAGCTGTTGCGGCTGCAGGTGTTCTTTCGGGACAGCTTCTATCACCGTCTGCAAAAAAGCTTGGGCCACCCTCTCGGCGTCGTAGCGCTCTCCATCTAGAACTCGCGGCGGAGGGACAAACTCCGCCACCAAGTCCCGCTTAAACCCCTGAAACAG
>NZ_JANSHW010000193.1:0-14259 GCF_047461815.1 Synechococcus sp. R6-10 | reverse complement strand
GGAACTTCCCGCTCAATCGCCGCCATACCCCAAAAATAAACAGGGTTATCGAGTTAACCCGTACTCCATAGGCGCGGGCCACCAAGCTGTGGGCCAACTCATGAGCCAGCAGAGAAAGAAACAACCCCACCGCCGTCAACACCCCGTAGGAGAGCACCAGCAGGAGGGCCGCCGGGAACCAGGTGTAGTCGATGAAAAAGGGGATCCCCCACAAGCTACCGATGCGCAGGCGACTGGTCATGACGATACAACTCCTTACACAGCTCTCACTGGGGAGAAGGCCCAGGAAGGTGCCGTTGAAGACGACAAGCAGCCCCTTAACTTGGGATCCCTCTCCTCCACTGTAGCCCTTCTGCCGGGCCTTCCGTTCCCTTGCGGCTCCCCCGGCAGACAGCGGGCCTGCCCTATCCCTAGAGGTTCTTAAAGATCTTCTCAGAGCACAACACTACCTACAACACCAGACCCCCGAAGATTGTGATAACGTGGTTGGGCATTGGGTCGGCGGGGTTGCCAACCGGCGCTCAAGAGTCGGAACTACCGAGCTTTGCAGAAGAGGTGTGGCTATGGTGTGGACTTCGTCCCGCTCAGGCGAACAGAGCAAAGAAGTACAGGGACTTGATCCCGCTGAAACGACGGGATCCCTGCCTCTGGGCGAGTTTCCGGCCACAGCCCCGGCGGCCAGCCCGGTGTTCTACCGCACCTACAGCCGTCGCCGCCCGGATGGCAACCGCGAGACTTGGGGCGAAGTTTGCGAGCGCACCTTGGCCGACATCGCCCGGCTGGGGCGTTTTACCCCCCAGGAGCGGGAGCTCGTAGAGCGCATGCAGCGGCAGTTGAAGGCGTTGATCTCCGGTCGAGCCTTGTGGGTGATGGGCACCGACTGGATCCAGAAGCCGGAAAACTTCTCCGGTGCCTACAACTGCACCAGTTTGGCGGTGGTGGACTGGCGGGCCTTTGGCCTGATGATGGATCTGGCCATGATGGGCTGCGGCACGGGAGCGGTGCTGGAACCGCAGTTCATCCGCCAGTTGCCCCCCATTGTCAACCGCCTGCGGGTTCACGTGAAGGGATCCATCGGCACCACCCCTCCCGAAGAGCGGCAGGAGCACACCCGCATCCAACGGCAGGGATCCCAGGTGCACATCCAGGTGGGGGACAGCCGCCGCGGCTGGGTGGAGTCCTACCAAGCGCTGCTGGAGCTGGCGTCGGATCCCAGCTTTGGGGGCCAGGTGGAAGTGACAGTGGACTTGAGCGATGTCCGCCCGGCTGGGGAGCGACTGAAAGGGTTTGGGGGCGTAGCCAACCCCATTAAGCTGCCCGGCTTGTACGAGCGCTGTGCCGCCATCCTCAACAGGGCGGTAGGTCGGCAACTGAACTCGGTGGAGTGCTGTTTGCTCATCGACGAGGCGGCGGTGGTGGTGGTGGCGGGAAACATTCGTCGTAGCGCTGGCATTCGTCAGTTTGCTGCCGACGACCAGCTGGGATCCACCGCCAAAGACAACCTCTGGCAGCAGGACGAAAACGGCAACTGGAGAATTGATCCCGAGCGAGATGCCCTGCGCATGGCCAACCACACGCGGGTGTTTCACCGCAAGCCGACGCGGGAAGAATGTATTGAGGCCGTGCGCAAGCAGTTTTACTCCGGTGAGGGCGCCATCCAGTGGGCCGGGGAAGCTGTAGCGCGGGCCAACGCCGACCTGCTCAACACCCCAGAGCTCAAGCGGGAGTTCCTCGACGTCTATGCCTCGCAGGGGCCAGAGGGAGCCGGACGCTGGATAGAAGAGCGGCAGGCAGCTACCGACTCTCCGTTCCTCCAACTCCCGGCATGGCATAGGGTACAACGGTACGGGCTGAACCCCTGCGTTACGGCCGACACCTGGATCCATACCGGCGACGGCCCGCGCCAGGTGAAAGACCTTATCGGCAAGCAGCACAGCACCTATGTCAACGGCGAGCTATTCAGCACCACGCCAGCCGGGTTCTTCTACTCTGGCACCAAGCCCGTGCTCAAGCTGTTGACCGAGGAGGGGTTTTCTCTGCGGCTGACAGGCAACCATCGGGTTCTCAAGGTCATCGCCCAGACCCCAAAGGCACAGTACACCGAATGGGTGCCGGCAGAAGACCTGCGCCCGGGCGACCGCATCCTGCTGCACAACCATCGCCATCTAACCCCGTGGGATGGTGAGGGAACCTGGGAGGAAGGCTGGCTCCTGGGGAATTGGTTGGGCAACGGCAGCCTTGCGACGACCCAGTGGAACGACACAGCTGTATTGCGCCACTGGCAGGATACCCAAGACGAGATGAACCCATATGCGGTTCAGCGGTTGCAAACTGCGGTGGGGTGCGAACCTCGCCGGCCAGAGACCTGGTATCACCCTGAGCTGAAGTGTCGGGTTATCCATTCCACCGGCTTGGCAAGACTGGCGGCCAAGTTCGGCATAGCTCCAGGACAGAAAGAAATGACTGCGGCAGTCGAGGCCACCAGCTGCGATTTCCACCGCGGCTTCTTGTGCGGCCTGTTTGATGCCGATGGCAGCGTGCAGGGGCTTAGCGTGCGGCTCTCCCAAAGCAACCTGGACACCCTCAAAGCCGTGCAGCGCATGCTTGCCCGCCTGGGGATTGTCTCGGCCATCCGTCCCGCTGGATATCACCTGCTGCCCGCCAGCCAGCGCCAGCCAGCCGCGCAGCACGAGCTGGTTATCGCTCACGAGCTGGTTATCACTAAGGACAACCTGCACCAGTTTCAAGCAGTAGTGGGCTTCCGCGAACCCCGCAAAGCCCAGAAGCTAGGCGAACTGCTGGGCAGCTATCAGCCCCGGCTTAACCGAGAGCGGTTTGCCGTCACGGTTGCAGCGCTGGAGCCTGACGGGGTGGAACCGGTCTATGACTGCACCGTGCCCGGCCCCAGCTGCTTTGATGCAAACGGGCTAGTCGTCCACAACTGCGGCGAGATCATCGGATTCGACTTCCACTGCAATCTGGCCGAGATCCACCTCAACCGGCTGGATCCCCAGAACTGGCAGGAGCAGGAAGACGCCTTCACGGCGGGAGCCCTCACGGTGGCAGCTCTGCTCCACCACCACTTTGTGGAACCTCGCTTCCAGCGCTCGCGGGAATGGGATCCCATCGTCGGCGTCTCGTTCACAGGCCTGTTCGACTTTTGCGTCAAAGCCTTTGGGGTTGAATGGCTGCGCTGGTGGCAGGAAGGGAGACCCGATACCCCCATCGGGAAGGAATTCAAGCAGCAGGAGCGGGAATACCTCAGCCGCTGGAAGGAGATCGTCCACCGCGTGGTCTGGGACTACTGCGACCGCCACAGCCTGCGCCGCCCCAACCGCTGCACCACGGTTCAGCCCGCCGGCACCAAGTCGCTGCTCACCAACGCCTCTCCCGGCTGGCACCCGCCCAAAGCCCAACGCTACATCCGCCGCATCACCTTTGCCAAAAATGACCCGGTGGCGCTGGCCTGTCTGGACTATGGCTACTCGGTGGTACCTGCTCAGGCGGACAAAGATGAAAACGGGAACTTGCTCAACGACCCCTTTGATCCCCGCTGTACCGAATGGCTGGTGGAACTGCCTGTGGAAGTAGAATGGGCCAACCTGCCCGGTGCTGGCCAGATCGAGATCGAGCAATTCTCGGCCCTGGCCCAGTTTGACTTCTATATGCAGGTTCAGAAGTACTACACCACCCACAACACCTCCGCCACCATCGAGCTGCGGGAGGACGAGGTGGAAGCTCTGGGATCCCGTATCTACGAAGCCATCCGCGACGACGAGGGCTACATCAGCGCAGCGCTGCTGGCCCGCTTCGATGCCCCCTTCCCCCGCCTGCCCTTTGAGAAAATTGACAAGCCCACCTACGAACGACTGGTGGCCGAGGTCAAGCAGAGACGGCGGACAGATAACTTCTTCGCGGCCCTGGCCCGCCACGACCGCAACCTGACCCTGACAGCAGAGGGGCCGGCAGGGTGTGACGCTCTGGGGTGTCTGTTGCCAGATTCGGCGCCTCAGAGCTAGTTCCCCAAAAGGGTTCCCCCTGCTGCCGACCAACCCCATCGGATGCAAAGGCGCGACCGAGCTCCCTGCTGTGATACCTTTGTAGGGATTCCTCACAACCCCAGGGATCCCTTCTGCCCTTGGAATCGGCCCCATGCAAGACGAAAAAGACACGCTTCGCCAACAGCTTCTCACCCTGCAAAGCGAGGCCCTCGCCCAAGTGGAACAAGCTGACGGTCTGGAGGCTCTGGAACAGATCCGCATCGACTACCTGGGCAAGAAAGGTAAGCTCTCCAAAATCTTGGGGGGAATGGGGAAGCTGCCCCCAGAAGAACGGCCTGCCATTGGCGCTTTGGCCAACACCTTTAAAGAGGCCCTCCAATCCAGTCTGGAGCAGCGCAAACAGGCCCTTGGTGAAGCTCAACTGCTGGCCCGCCTAGAAGCAGAGCGCCTGGATGTCACTATGCCCGGGCCCCGTCGGCCTCTGGGGCGGATCCATCCGCTGCAGGCCACCATCGACCGCATGCTCGATATCTTTGTGGGAATGGGCTACACCGTGGTGCATGGGCCTGAGCTCGAGACGGAGTACTACAACTTCGAGGCCCTCAACACCCCTGCCGACCATCCGGCGCGGGATATGCAGGATACCCTCTACCTGGCCAATGGCTACCTGATGCGTACCCAAACCTCCTCGGTGCAGGTGCGCTACATGGAGCAACACCAGCCGCCGCTGCGCATTGTGCATGCCGGTCGGGTGATGCGCCGCGATACCGTGGATGCCACCCACTCCGCTGTGTTTCACCAGATGGAAATTTTGGCGGTGGGCGAGAACCTCACCTTTTCCGACCTGAAGGGCACCCTCAACACGTTCATCACCCGCCTATTGGGCAAGCGAGAAACCCGCTTTCGGCCCAGCTATTTTCCCTTTACCGAGCCTTCTGCTGAGATGGACGTGCGCTTTGGCTCGAAATGGCTGGAAATCTTCGGCTGCGGCATGGTGGATCCCAATGTATTTCAAGCGGTGGGCTACGACCCGGAGCGCTACACCGGATTTGCGGCAGGGATCGGCATTGAGCGGATGGCCATGCTCCTCCACGGCATTCAGGATATCCGCCTGTTTTATACCAGCGACCTGCGCTTTCTGTCTCAGTTTTAGGTGGCTATTGGGGGACGAAACCCTCACCCTCAGCTGTGCCAGACCTTCGAAAAAACCTCTGTCAGGAAAAGGTTTGCTTGTAGATCAACTGCAATTGTTCTAGCTCATCTTGGCGGGCAGCACGGCGCAGCAGGCGCATTTGCTCTTCGATGAGCTGGCGAGCCTCATTACGGCTAATCGGATCGAAGACCAACTCCTCCATGGCAGCAGGATCCCCGCTGTTATCCGGCGGCCTGAAGTAAACCCGAAAAAAGAGCCTTTGGGCGTAGAGAGTGGTGAAGAGAGCCTGATTTTCGTCGACCTGACACAGGCTGTAGAGCAGACCAAATGTGGGGTGATTCAGATACAACTCATTCATGCCCAATAGCGTATCACTCTTGGGGGAGAGGAGAGACTTTTCTTCCCGGTCGGTGCCAGAGAAAGTTCTGGAAATGATGTGGCTATGGCTCTTGAGACCAAGGGCTTAAATCACAAGTTCCGCCCAGCTCGATTTTGGCTGTTGCGACTGGATTCAACATTAGCAAACTAACAAGATTTTGGGTCAGGCTGTTACCGCCGCTGCTGTTCCCGCACCTTCCTCTTCGTGTCATTCAATTCGTTTTCCACCTCTAGCTGACGAAATTGCTCTTCCAATTCATCCCAAGCCTCGAAAGGTTTTCCCCAAGGGCTGAAATTCCGGTCCGGGTTGTCGATGCCTTTGGCTTGCGCGGCTCTTACCTCCTGCAGCTTAGCCTTCACTTCTTGGCGGCGCTGGCGAATCTGCGGCAGCAGGGCTTCCATTTGTTGGATTTTCTCCTTTTGGGCTTTCATTTGACCCCATAGCTGGCTGCCCCTCTCCAACAGCTCAGCCTCCCGGCGTCGCGCTCCTTCGGCCAGATCGGGACGATTGGCCCGCTGCGCCTTCTCAATGCGAAAGTGCCAGGTTTTAATCTCCTCGGCTAAGTTGAGAATGCTTTTTTGGAGAGCCTCCTCTTGGACGCGGCTTTCCTGCAACAGCTGCAGGGTATCCGATTCCTGCTGGCGCAACTGCTCATCGAGGGCTTGCAGCTCGATCTCGGGGTGGGCCCTGAGAAATTCCTCCAGGCGGGTTTCCAAAAATCGGATGATATCTTCGATCAGTTTCATGGACGGATCCTCTTCCCAAGCCCTCAGTTGCGTTTAGAGTAGCCCAAGCTGGGCCATCCTAGATAGGGTTATCCCATGCCCGTTTAAGACATTCCCTTCGACCTTCACCCAAAGTGAGGCCAGGGATCCATCCGGCACGCCAGTTCACCGCAACTGGGAACTCTCCTGAACCCAACTGCCCCCAGGCGGATCCCTCTCAATCCAGCAAACGGCCATCTCCAACCCGGATAATGCGCTGGGCGGCCTGGGCTACTTCAAGGTCATGGGTGACCACGACCAGGGTGATGCCCTGCCGGTGGAGCTCCGCAAAAAGGTTCAGCACTTCCTGGCCGGTATGGCTATCCAGAGCCCCAGTCGGCTCATCAGCCAGCAACAGTTGGGGTCGGTTGACAATGGCACGAGCAATCGCCACCCGCTGCTGCTGGCCGCCGGAGAGTTGGGCCGGACGCTGCTGCAGTTTGCTCCCCAAGCCCACTTGTTCTAGGGCTTGCTTGGCCCGCCGGCGTTGCTCCGGCTCCGGGATCCCAGCATAGGCCAAGGGCAGCATGACGTTCTCCAGCGCTGTCAGGACGGGCAGGAGATGGAACTGCTGGAAGACAAAGCCGATTTTTTGGTTGCGAATGTGGGCCAAATCGCGATCGGTCAGGGTGGAAACTTCCACCCCATCCAGCCAGTAGCGCCCTGAGCTGGGCCGATCCAAGCAGCCGATGAGGTTCATCAGGGTGGATTTGCCGGATCCAGAGGGCCCCATAATGGCGCAATACTCTCCCGGCTGGATCGCCAAGTCGATATCGTAGAGGGCCTGAAAACTGCCCTCCGGCAGTGGATAGACTTTGTTCACCCCGACCATCTGCACCACGGGCGGGCTGGCCGCAGCCAAGGCCTCGGCTGGGCGCTCCAGGGATCCGACCGGCCCACGGCGATGATTTGCCCAGGAATCTTGCTCAAGCATGGTTGGCACCGCGACTTGCCCCATTCTAGCCTTTGGGCTTCCCTGGCTTGACGGCTAACCGGAAGAGCGGATCTCCTGCGGCTGATGGTAGGGGCAGCTCCCCTGGGGATCCACCCTGAGGCGGTAGAGGGGGGAACGCTCCTGATCACAGCGAAAGGCTTGGGTCTGGGAAGTCAAGATCTGGCGGGCAAAGCGACAATTTTGGCACTTTTTGCCACCGTGATGACTGGATACAGAAGGCTGTTTTGGACGCGGCACGATCCCTGCTGGAGAAGGGGCAGCCTCTGCCGGGCGGATCAGCTCCCGTGGAGAAAGGCCGCGCAGCACCAGTTCGGATCCCTGCCAGCGGGCTTCCACCAGGCCGGTATCGGCCCAGGCCAGCCAACGGGGATCCTGGGTGATCTGGGGCGGCAGACGCACCTGTACCCCCGCCAAAGTCCGCGGCGACCCCTGCTCCTGCCAAACTTCTTCCACCTCCCCCTCATAGCGCAAAGGGGGATCCCTGATCTCGGCGGGGGAACCGGCCTTCAGCTCCGCGAGCCTAACTGGGGTTTGTAGGTGCCCATCGGGCAACTCCAGCCAATGCCCAGGCTGAGGGCAGTGGACATGGTAGCGATTGCACAGCTCCGGCAGATCCGCCAGATCCTGAGCCTGCTTGGGGTCGGCGTGAACCAAGACCAAATGCTGGGGGCGAAAGGTGTGGATGATCTGGGTGAGATGCCCGACATCGTTGTGGCTGTGCCAGGTTATCCATTCAACGGCAATGCGGGAGCGCAGCGGCGCCGGCCAACGCTCAAATGGGGTGGCCAGCTCCACTTCCGGCAGCCGCACCAGCAGACAGGAGCGCTGCGGTTGGGCCAACAACCTCGACCAAATTGGATCCCAAGCCTCAGGCCCGGCATCGGCGTCGCACAGCAGCAAGCCTTGGGGCAGAGGATCCGCTTCGGTAAGGGGCTGAACCCGCGGCTGCAGGCGGTCTTCCCAGAACAAGGGCTGGTAGGTGGCGAAATTGCGCACCGGCTCCGGCAGGTAGGTGAGCAAGCGCTCGTAGAGATTGCAGCCTGCCGCCAGCCCCGGCGCCACCCATATCTTGAGCTCTTGGGGGGCTTGGGTAAAGCGGTGGTGGGCTTTGAGGAGAAAGATCAGCTCCTGCCCCAACCCCAACACTGGCAGGGGAAACAGCACCGTTTGCCCCGCTTCCAAGGCGCTGAGCAACCGCTCCACCAGGCGATTTTCCAGGTGACGACGGGGTGGATGGCGGGTGGATCCCAGCGAAGCCTCGATGAGCAACACGTCCGGCTGCCAGTGGCGCAAAGCAATGAGATCCAAGCCGGGGGCAAAGCGAGTTGAGGCCAGGGAACAGTCGCCCGTGTACACGCAGGCTTGGGCCGGAGTGGTTTGGGTATTTTGCAGCAGGGTTGCCGCCGCTCCCGGCAGATGCCCAGCCGCAAAGAAAGTGAGCATCAGATGGGGCAAAATCTCTCGCGCCCGGCCCAAAGGCAGCGCCCGAAAGGGGGGAAAGCGAATGTCCCGGTCGTAGCCTGGCCAAACGCCACACTCCCACAGACCAGCGGCCAAATGAGCAGTCACCGGCGTGGCGTAGAGAGGTACCTGAGGGTAACGACGATGAAAAGCAGGTAGCCCTTGCACATGGTCAAAGTGAGCATGGCTGCAGATTACCGCATCCGGGATCCCTGGCAGAGCCTTAAAGAGGGCAGGAGCGGGCAACCCGCAATCGAGAAGCAAACGGTGGGATCCCATCTCCAGCCAATAGGCACAGCCCTGCTGCCAGGGATCCGTACCCAGGGGGAGCAGTCGAAGGGGGGGTCTCTCTGACTCCACAGGTGTGTCGTTCTGAACCTAGAAGACCGCGTTCAATCCTGCAAACAGGAGGGGCGACTTGGCCAGGGATCCCCCCTCTCCACCGGTACACCTCCCCGGAGAGTTGGAGACAACCTGCGCCGATCCACTTATCCTACACTTCTCACAGCATAGCGTTTGCCCACCATCTGCCGCGGCAGCCTGCCATTTCATCCATGCAGCAGCTGAATGGATGTGGGGATTTGGTTTTGCGATGAACTTGTCTTGGCTTGGCAGCCTATGGGTCGGCGCTCTCTTCTGTCGCCGCAGCGGCGCTGCTGCTGGGAAAAGCAAAGCCGGCAAAATCGTGATCGTCGGGGCGCACCGTCAGGATCATCAGGTTGTAGAAGGCCCAGACCAAGCCAAACAGCAGCTCAGGCCAAGAGGGATCCCAACTGCCGGCAAAACGCAGGGATCCCACCCCCATAGCCAGAAAAGTCAGCACAATAGCCAGAGCCTGAGGTCCTAAGGAGAGCTGGGAAGGCTGCTCGGGATAGGGGGGCACTCCCTGCAGACTTTGCACCAGCGCCTGGATGGACTGAAAAAACTGGCTGCCCGTCTGCCGTTCCGACTGCCAAGCTGCCCCCCACAGATGGGGGGGAAAGGCCAAGAGCCAACTGATGCGCCCCAGGAGAGCATAAGGCAAAAACCACGCGAAGAAGACCCGGTCAAAGGCCGGCACCGGCATCCACCCCGTGCAGAGAAAGACCATCGGCACCGCCAAGTAGACCAGCTCCGCCATCCCACCGGCAGCCCAGAGGGCCAGCCACAGGTATTGAAAGCGCTGCTGCTGCGTGGTCGGCTTGCCCCAAAAGGGGTTTTCCCTCAAGGCCGAAAACAAAGCCAGCAAAGCAACGCGGCGGTTGCGCAAGGGCAACAAAACACCCGTAACCTGGGTTTGGCGAACCAATTGAGACTGCCAGCCACGGCAGTGCATCTGACACCCCAACTGCACAGGGCGGCGAATGTCGATCTGCGGGATCCCTTCCAAAGCCTTGCGCCGGATGAGACAGCCAGAACCCAACAGGGGTGCCGCCTGGTAGCCCTGGGATCCCACCGCCAAGAGCTGCTGCAGTGGGTGAACGGCTCTGGGCTGGCCTAGGGTGCGCAGCATTGCCTGCACAAAGCCAGTTCGGTTGACAATTGGAGCCCGCTCCGGCGAGTCGTAAAAGTGGGGCAAGGTCTGCCACAGGAAGTCCCGCTCGAGAAAATGGCCCGGCTGTACTAGGAGGAGATACTCCCCTTGGATATGAGGGGATCCCATCGCGTAAGCCAGGGGGTCGGTTGTGGGGCTAGGGCAGGCCCAGTATTCGCAGGGAATGGCCCGCGCCGCCTTGGCCATCTCCTCATCTTCTACCCGATCCACAATGTGGACAAACAACCGCTCCCACGGGTAGTCGAGGTGCAGAGCCGAGAGCACTGTTTGCCGGGTTGCCTCCAGAGAATCCCACTGGCGCAGCACCAGTACATCCACCCGCGGCAATTGGAAAAACGACCGCCGCAGGACCTCTGGGGATGGGATCGTCTCTCTCGGCACTTGGGGATAGCGGCTGAGGGTAAAGCCCACCGCCGCCAGCCAAACATACAGCTCTGCCCCCCAAAACAAAAGGGATCCCAAATCCATCAACCCGGCTGTCAGTCGCCAGTAGAGGTACATCACCCCGGCAATGAGGTGAAGCAACCCTGCCCAGCGAAACAGATACACTCGCATCAACTTCCTGCCTTCCGTGCTTTTGCCATTTTCGCCCTCGAAGGGGCAGGGATCCCTAGCTCCTCTTCTCTTCCGGCTGGCCCCAATCCTCAAGAACGAAAAAAGTTCAGGAATCAGCAACAGCAAAACTCTGTCTGCTCTGGAGCAGACAGTTTTCAGCCCGGCAAGCAGCTTGGTCGACAGAAGCGAGAATCTTCTCTTGCGGAAGAAACTCTCCCAGGCAGTTTCAAAGCTGGGCCTTTCCCTACTGGGCAGCCACCTCAGCTGGGTAGACACTCACCTTTTGCCGCCACTTGCCATAGCGCTCAAAAGTCACAATGCCGGTGACCACAGAATACAAGGTGTCGTCGCCGCCGATGCGCACGTTCACCCCTGGGTGAAACTTGGTGCCCCGCTGCCTGACCAGAATGTGGCCGGGATGCACCAGCTCGCCCCCATAGCGCTTCACCCCCAGCCGCTTGGCATTGGAATCTCGACCGTTGCGAGTGCTGCCCGTTCCCTTCTTATGAGCCATAACGCCTCCTATGCAACTGCGTGATCAACAGAAACGAGATAAAAAAATCGGGATTCAGGACACCTGAGTTCAGAGTTTATTCCTCATCCCCAGGGATCCCTGTCGCCGCTGCCGAAGGGGCTGCCTCTGGGTTAGACTCTGGAGCCGCTTCCGTACGGGATGGTGCCGTGGCTAGGGGCACCCCATTGAGTTCAATAGACTCGATCAGCAGACGGGTCAGCGGTTGCCGATGACCCCTCTTTTTGCGGGTCTTTTTCTTTGGCCTCATCTTGTAGACGATGATTTTATCGCCGCGCCGATGCTGTAAAACCCGTGCCCTGACGACCGCCTCCGAAACGTAGGGATGCCCCAACGTGATTTGTCCCTCGTGGTTGATCAACAGCACACGAGACAAATCGAAGGGGCTGTTCTCCTCCACTTCCGCCAGGCGATCGACCTCGTAAAAACGCCCCGGCTCCACCCAAAGCTGCTTACCGCCAGTTTCCACAATTGCGTAAGTCATCCTTCTCCTCTGCCGTACAGGTGCCCTGCGGGGGTCTTGAAACCTGATCCGAGCATTGACAGCGATCTTAGATCGTAGCCGAAAAAGCCGCCGTCCGTCAGCTGGGTTTGGTCGAGGACTGGCTTGCAACAGTTCCGGTCGAGCAGTGGGACGGACTCCCCAAGCACCTCATGCTGTTGCCCCCCAGCCCCTTTCCCAGAGGAAGAGGGGAGTTGGGAAGCAGTTGGGAAGCAAATGTGCAGCATCTGAGGCGACCGCAGGCCAGAGGTTGCAGAGTCATTCTTTGCTATTCGGTCAGCTTCTCCCAAGCAGCCTGAAGGGCAGCCTGCATGCGCTGAGCGGCGCGGCTGAGGCGATGTTGCCAGGTTTCCCACTTGTGTTGCAGAAACTCTGCCGCCTCGTCCAGTAGGGAGAGATCGAACTTGCCCCCTTTGGCCAGCTCGTCCCGCACCTGCTTCACCTTAACGCGCACCACCTCCGGCGGATCCTGTGGGCCAACCAACGCCTTGAGGCGATCCCCCATGCGCTGGATAAGCTGTTTCACCTGCCGAGATTTTTCGCTCCAAAAGTTCTTTAAGCCTTCCGCTTCCGATTTCAGCCGTTGCGGAGCATCCTCCTTAACCACCACCGCGTCCACATCAATGGCTTCCACGTCCTCAGGCAGGAGAACGGCGCGCCCCCCCCAAGGCTCGGCAATGCTGCCACCCAGAATATAAGCGGCAATCGCTCCAGTCTCCCAGTCAAAGAGAAAATCCTCAATCCAGCCGACCTCTCGATTCCCAATGCGCACTGTGCGACGGTAAAGAGAGCTGATGGGGGTTAGGGGGGTATCAAAAACGGTAGAGTAGGTCAGCAGCGCGTCTGGCCCGATGAGAGAAATCTGCTCCAGAGGGGTGTATCCCTGCTGGCTGGTGAAGTAGCATACCCGCCCCGTTGGGTCAACCCAGACTTCTTCTACGGTGCCCAAGGCGGTAGCAGTGCTGCCATCGAGGGCCAGCAGGCCCACCACTTGGCTACGTCGGATGATCTGTTCCATAGGGTTCATCGAAGTTTATCTCCTTGATGGGTTAGCTGGATGGGTTAGCTGGGCAGCCTCAAAATCCGCGGTAATGGCGCAGTTGCCCCCTGAGCCGGGCAATTTCCTGAGCCATGTCCAAGACCATCGCCGCCCCCGTCCAGTTGAGGCCTAAGTCTCGGTGTAGGCGGCTCATTTGCAACAACCGCCTGAGCTGTTGGGGGGTCAGGTAGCTGCTCTCGGCCTCCACTAAGCCCTGAGCCAGCAGCCATTCCAGCAGGTGGGGAGGGATCCCCAGCAGTTCCGTGGCCTGCTCGAAGGTATAGAGCCGTTCTTCTACCCGCACAATGGCCAAACTCATAGACTCACCTCCTGCAAGTGGGCGCGGGGATCCCAGCTACGGCTTTGGCGCAGCTTTTCGTAGAGATCCCGCTCGGTCTGGGAAAGGGATTTGGGTGCCACCACCTTCAGCCGCACCAGCAGGTCGCTCCGCTGGCCTTGGGGATCCCGCCAGCCTTGGCCCCGCAGCCGCAGGGTTTGGCCGCTGTCTACCCCGGCAGGGATCCTCAGTTGCACGCGACCCGTAGGGGTGGGAACTTCCGCCGTCCCTCCCAAAGCCGCCTCGTCAGGAGTAATGGGCAGCTCGCAGAGCAGGTTGTCTCCGTCAAAGCGGAAGAAGGGATGGGGGGGCAGCTCCAAAGTGAGGTAGAGATCCCCTCTTGGCCCGCCAAAGGGGCTGACCTGGCCTTTGCCCTTGACGCGGATGCGACTGCCCGGCTTAGCGCCGGGGGGAATGCGGATAGTTAGCGTTTCTCCATCTAGGTTCAGCCGTTTCTGGGTGCCGTGGAAAGCTTCTGCCCAGCTGAGACCCAGAGTGCCCTCCACATCCTGCCCCGGCAAATCCACCGAAACAAACGGCCCAAAGCCGCCGGCGAAGCCCTGGAACCCGCTGCGGCGGGAGCCCATACGGCCCAGCAGCTCGTTGATAAACTCCTCGAAGCTGGCGTATTGGGCGAAGCCCTCCATGCCCGGCATTCCAGCAGCAGAACCAGTACCCACCCGCTGCCAGTACTGCCCAAACTGGTCGTAGCGCCGCCGCTTCTCTGGATCAGAGAGCACCTCGTAGGCTTCGTTGATCTCCTTAAAGCGTTCCTCTGCCGCCTTGTTGCCGGGGTTCACGTCGGGGTGATACTGGCGGGCCAACTTGCGATAGACGCGCTTGATTTCCTCGGCAGAGGCATCTCTGCTGACGCCCAGGATCTTGTAGTAATCCTTGAAGTCACTCGCAGCCATAGGCTCACCCCTGCAAGGTTAGGTTAGAGTTTTTCGGGCTATTCTCAGGATATAAGGCTGCAGCTAAAAAATTGGAGCAGACCCAGAACACGTACAGGCAGAGCGGCGAGATGGCGCTTTACTGTGCTCTCGC
>NZ_JANSHW010000192.1:0-11477 GCF_047461815.1 Synechococcus sp. R6-10 | reverse complement strand
CTAGAGGGAGCGGACTTGGGGGGAGCCAACCTACAGCGAGCGGACTTGCGGGGGGCCAACTTGCAAAATGCCGACCTGGAAGGGGCCAATCTCAGCGGCGCCGAGCTGCGTCAGGCCCAGTTTCAGGGGGCTAACCTGCGGCGGGCCGATGTCAGCGGGGCCAACCTAACCCAAGCCAACCTGGAAGGAGCTCAGATCGAAGGGTTAAAGCACAGCGGATCCCGGATTGCCGGCCTGATCTTTCCCGACGGCACCCCGATCAAGCCCTGGTGGTGGTAACAGGTGCCTACCGCTCACCCAATGAGCCAAATCCAAAGGAATCCCAAGATCCCCCGGCAATTGGGCAAACCCGGATCACCATAGGAGTAGAGATACCTATGGAGTACAGCTATGGTTCTGGCAGAACAGCTCTCGACAAAACCGCTCACCGCCGACGAGCTTCGCAAAATGGATGCCTACTGGCGGGCCGCCAACTATCTGTCGGTCGGGCAAATCTATTTGATGGACAACCCGCTGCTGCGAGAACCCCTGAAACTGGAACATGTGAAGCCACGCCTGCTGGGGCACTGGGGCACCACACCCGGGTTGAACTTCATCTACGTGCATCTCAACCGCATCATCAAACGGGAAAACCTCAACATCCTCTACATCACCGGCCCCGGCCACGGTGGCCCTGCTCTGGTGGCCAACACCTACTTGGAAGGCACCTACAGCGAGGTGTATCCCAACATCGGCCAAGACGCCGAAGGCATGCGCAAGCTCTTCAAGCAATTCTCCTTCCCCGGCGGCGTGCCCAGCCACGTGGCTCCGGAAACCCCTGGCTCCATCCACGAGGGGGGAGAACTGGGCTATGCCCTGGCCCACGCCTTTGGGGCTGCCTTTGATAACCCCGATCTGCTGGTGGCCTGTGTGGTGGGGGATGGAGAAGCGGAAACCGGCCCCTTGGCCGCTTCCTGGCATTCCAACAAGTTCCTCAACCCCATCCACGACGGAGCAGTGCTGCCGATTCTGCACCTGAACGGCTACAAGATCGCCAATCCCACCGTTTTGGCCCGCCTCAGCCGTGACGAGCTGCAAAATCTGTTTGTGGGCTACGGCTACAAACCCTACTTCGTAGAAGGCTGCGAGCCGGCAGAGATGCACCAGTTGATGGCCGCCACTTTGGACACGGTGATCCACGAGATCCAAGAAATCCAGCAGCATGCCCGCAGCAAAGGGGATCCCACTCGTCCCCAATGGCCGATGATCATCCTGCGCACCCCCAAAGGCTGGACCGGCCCCAAAGAGGTGGACGGCAAAAAGGTGGAAGATTTCTGGCGCTCCCACCAAGTGCCCCTGGCGGATCTGGCCAAAAAACCGGAGCACCTCAAGGCTCTGGAGGACTGGATGCGCAGCTACAAGCCGGAAGAACTCTTCGATGAAAATGGCCGTCTGCTGCCGGAGCTGCAAGAGCTGGCCCCCAAAGGGGAAAAACGCATGGGCGCTTTGCCCCACGCCAACGGCGGCCTGCTGACGCGGGAGCTGAAAATGCCGGATTTCCGTCGCTACGCCGTGCCTGTCCCCCGCCCCGGCACCACCGAAGCCGAAGCCACCCGAGTTCTGGGGCAATTTCTGCGGGATGTGATGAAGCTCAACCCCCACAACTTCCGCCTCTTTGGCCCCGATGAAACCGCTTCCAACCGCTTGGATGCTGTGTTTGAGGCCAGTGACCGCACCTGGGTAGCTCCCATCTACGATTGCGACGAGCACCTCTCCCCCGATGGACGGGTGATGGAGATCCTCAGCGAGCACGTCTGTCAGGGCTGGCTAGAAGGCTATCTGCTGACCGGGCGACACGGGTTCTTTTCCTGTTACGAAGCCTTTATCCACCTGGTGGACTCCATGTTCAACCAACACGCCAAATGGTTGAAAACCACCCGGCACATTCCTTGGCGGCGGCCCATCCCTTCCCTCAACTACCTGCTGACTTCCCACGTGTGGCGGCAGGATCACAACGGCTTTAGCCATCAGGATCCCGGCTTTTTGGATCACGTGGTCAACAAAAAGGCCGAAATCATCCGCGTCTACCTGCCCCCGGATACCAATACTCTGCTCTCGGTGGCCGACCACTGTCTGCGCAGTCGCCACTACGTGAACGTGATCGTGGCAGGCAAACAGCCGGCCCTGCAGTACCTGGATATGGATGCGGCCATCAAACACTGCACCCAGGGCTTGGGCATCTGGGAATGGGCCAGCAATGATCAGGGTTCAGAGCCGGATGTGGTCATGGCCTGCTGTGGCGATGTGCCCACCATGGAAACCCTGGCGGCGGTGGACTTTTTGCGGCAGCACCTGCCGGAGATCAAGATCCGGGTGGTGAACGTGGTGAACCTAATGAAGCTGCAGCCGCCCAGCGAACACCCCCACGGCATTAGCGACAAGGAGTTTGTCAGTATCTTCACCCCCGACAAGCCCATCGTGTTTGCCTTCCACGGCTATCCCTGGCTGATTCACCGCCTCACCTACCGTCGCCCCAACCACCACAACCTGCACGTGCGCGGCTACAAGGAGGAAGGCACCACCACCACCCCCTTCGACATGTGCGTTCTCAACCAGGTGGATCGCTTTAACTTGGCCAACGACGTCTTGGAGCGGGTGGATCGCTTCAAGTACCGGCGGGATCACGTCCAGCAGCTTATCCGGGACAAGCTGGTGGAGCACAAGCAGTACATCTGCAAACACGGGGAAGATCTGCCGGAGGTGCGCAACTGGAAGTGGCCCTATTGAAGGGATCCCCACTCAACTAACTTTCGCCTCTGAGCTCTGGCAGGATAGAGTTTTTGAGGGTTTGGAGGTTGAGGGTGTGAGGGGTTCAGAAAGGGTGGATGCGGATACACTTCCTGAACTGGAGCTGGAAGAAACAGAGTGGGGCGGGATGGCGCTCTCGCTGGGGCTGGGTTTGGCCCTCTCGACCCTTGTGATTGGGATCCGCCCCCAGGTGGTCGTTCCTTTTGGATTGAGCGCGTTGGGTTCGGCCCTGCTGGGATCCCTGCTCATCCCCGGGTTGCGGCGCTGGAAGGCGGGGCAAGTGATCCGCCAGGAGGGGCCCCAATCCCACCAGAAAAAAGCAGGCACACCCACCATGGGCGGGATCAGCTTTTTGCCCGTGGGGCTACTGGTGGCCGGGATCTGGAAAGGCCTACGGCCCGCTTACGCGAACGGCTGGGATCCCCATTGGCTGGCCGTCGCGCTGCTCACGCTGGCCTACAGCTTTGTCGGCTGGCTGGACGATTGGCTGGTGATCCGACAGCAATCCAACAAGGGGTTGTCTCCCAAACACAAGCTGTTGCTCCAGGTGGGAGTTGCCCTTGGGTTTTGTGTCTACCTGGCCTGGCAGGGGATCCCGACCAGTCTGACCTTGCCGGGGATAGGCACCCTCTCTCTGGGCTGGCTGTTCTGGCCCTTGGCCCTGTTTGTGTTGGTGGGCACCAATAATGCCGTAAACCTCACCGATGGTATGGACGGCTTGGCGGCAGGGGTGGTGGCCATCCTGCTGATTGGGCTGGGGCTCCTTCACAGGGATCCAGAGCTATCGGTGTTGGCTTTCACCCTGAGCGGTGCCTGCTTGGGGTTCCTGGTTCACAACCACCACCGGGCGCGGCTGTTCATGGGCGATACCGGATCCCTGGGGTTGGGGGGCGCTCTGGCCGGGTTGGCGCTGCTGGGGGATCAGCTCTGGGCCTTGGCCCTGATGGGGGGAGTGCTGGTGGCAGAGGCGCTGTCGGTGATGCTGCAGGTGGGCTACTTCCAATACACCAGACGCAAAACCGGCACAGGCAGACGGCTGTTGCGCATGTCGCCCTTGCACCACCATCTGGAGCTGGGGGGCTGGTCGGAGGTGCAGGTGGTGGGATCCCTCTATGGGATAACGGCGCTGCTGGTGGGGCTGGGCTGGGCCTGGTGGCACTGGACCGGAATGTGAGTTCGAGCTGGGGATCCACCGGGATTCCAATGGGGGCCTGACCTCAAACGGGTTGTTCGGCGTGGGAAATGGCCACCGGCAGATCGGCCCCCACCCGCCAAGTCCCGGGATCCCTTCTGTTGTGAGGAAAACGCAAAGATTACTGACCGATGTTTGTTCCCTGTCAAATTTCCAACTGAATCTTTTACATTCACCGTTGCAGATCGGGGATCGCTGTAACGTATGGATATGAACTTAAGTTAACATTGCCTTCCCCTGTAACCCAGTTGGAGGCCTCTAAAAGGAGTGTAATCTCATGATGCCGAGTGGCTCCAAAAATTCCGATAGGCCAGCGGCACAGTCAGGGCACAGCGATTTGGTCTCCGACCCGCCGATGCAAGCGGCTCCTTCTCCGGCAGGTGCTGCTGAGCTTTCCTCTGCGCGGCCGTACGTGGTGTTGCACGGCCATTTTTATCAGCCGCCTCGGGAGGATCCCTGCCTCAACCGCATTCAGCGACAGCCGAGCGCCAGCCCCTTTCACGACTGGAACGAGCGCATTTGGGCGGAATGTTACCGCCCCAACGCCTTTGCCCGCGTTCTGGACGACCAAGGACGGGTGGTGCGTATTGTCAACAACTATGAATTCTTGAGCTTTAACTTCGGCCCTACTCTCCTCTCTTGGCTAGAGGAGCATGACATTGAAGTTTACCAGCGCATTTTGGCCGGCGACCGTCTCAGCGCTGAGCGGCTGGAGGGTCATGGCAATGCCATCGCCCAAGTCTACAACCACGTCATCCTGCCCCTGGCCAACGAGCGAGACAAGTACACCCAGATCCGCTGGGGAATTGCCGATTTCCAACACCGCTTCGGGCGCCATCCCCAGGGGATGTGGCTGGCCGAAACCGCCATTGATGCAGCAACGGTCACGGCCTTGGTTGAGTGTGGGATCCGCTTCGTCATTTTGGCCCCCAGCCAAGCGCAGCGCATTCGCCCCTTGGGACAAACGGAGTGGATCGACGTTAGCCAAGGCCAGATCGATCCCCGTCGGCCCTACCGCTGCTTTACCCCCGATCGGGAGGGGTACTTAGATATTTTCTTTTTCGATGGCCCCATTTCCCGTGACTTGGGCTTTGGGGATATCGTCTACAGCACCCACTCTCTGGCGGAGCGGATCCGTTCCGCTCTGCGCCCGGACAAAGAGGGGGAAGCCTATCTGATCAACTGTGCCACCGATGGCGAGACTTTTGGCCACCACAAGCGGGGTGTAGAACGCACGCTGGCCTATGCCTTTTGCGAGGAATTTCCCCGCCGGGGCTGGCAGGTGGGCAACTACAGCCATTTTCTCAGCCAACATCCCCCCACTTGGGAGGTGCAACTGAAACCGGTCACCGCCTGGAGCTGCGCCCACGGGGTAGGACGGTGGTCGCGAGACTGTGGCTGCGGAGCGGTGGGAGGGTGGCACCAACGCTGGCGGCAACCGCTGCGGGAGGCCCTCAACTGGCTGCGGGATCAGCTGGCCGAGATCTACGAGACGGAGGCCAGAGCCTACCTGCGGGATCCCTGGCTGGCGCGGGATCGTTACATCGAGGTGATTTTGGATCGGGAGCGCTGTGATGCCTTTTTGCAGGAGCACCAAAGCCACCGCCTCACCGCCGAAGATCGGGTGCAAGTGCTGCGCCTGTTGGAGATGCAGCGCTACAGCCAGTTGATGTTCACCAGTTGTGGCTGGTTTTTCGAGGAGCTATCCCGTCCTGAAGGGGTGCAGATCCTGCGTTACGCGGCACGGGCTATCCAGTTGGCAGCAGCAGTGGCGGATGTCAACCTAGAAGAGGAGTTTTTGCAGCGCCTGAGCAAGGCCCCCAGCAACCTCGACCTCTACAGAGACGGCAAGGGGGTCTATTGCGCCTTGGTGCGCCCCAGCTTGATCAGCCCGCAACGGCTGGTGGCTCAGCACGCCATGTTTTCCCTGTTTAACGGGATCCCCCGTTCCCAAGGATATGTGCTGGATCAAGTGGATCAAGAGCGCCTGACGATAGGCGGGTCGACACTGGCTATCGGGCGGGTGAAGCTCACTTTTCCCACCACCCGCGAAGAGCACGATCTAATCTACGCCGTGCTCCACCTCGGCGGCTGGGACTTTCAATGTGGCGTCAAGCCGTTTGCTGGGCGGCGCATCTACGAGCAGATAAAAGCGCGGCTGCTGGCCGGATCCCACAGCCGGATACAGATGATCCTGACCCTGCAAGACCTATTTGGGCCGGAAACCTTCGACTTGAACGCCCTCGACGACGAAGATCGGCAGCAGATGATGCGCTGGCTCACTCAAGATACCCTAGACCGCCTGGCCCAGCTCTACCGCCAAACCTACCTGGACAATTACGGGGTCTTGATGGCCTTTCGGGCCGACGGCCTGCCGATCCCGGAAGAGTTGTTGGCTGCCGCTCAGATCACCCTCAACCAACGCCTGTTGACCAGTTTGCGGGCGATGGAAATGGAAGAGGGCAAGCGGGATCACCTGCTGGAATTGCGGGCAATTGTGCGCGAGGCCGAGCAGTTGGGGTGTCAGTTGCGGCGGGAAGAGGCAGCCCGGGTTCTGGATCGGCTCCTACAGCGGGGGATGTGGCACCTTGCCCACGCTTTTGAGCCGGAGACCTTCGGCGAACAGCTCTACAACCTGGAAGAATGGCTGCAATTGGCTGCAGACCTGCGCCTGCCCATCAACTTGGATCGCCTGCAAGAGCTCTATCTGACAGCGCTGGAGCGTCAAATTGGCCCGCGTTGCCCAGCTTGGCCCCAAGAAGACTGCCGAGACATTTCTGCCGAAAACCTGCACCGCCTCTTACAGGTTGGGCAGCGAATTCGGGTCAACGTCAACGCCTGGCTGCGTCACCTACACCCCCAAAATTAAACCCCCAAGATTAAGTTGAGAGCTCAGTGAACTTTAAAGCCATCGGGATGACAGGATTCGAACCTGCGACCCCTTCGTCCCGAACGAAGTGCGCTACCAAGCTGCGCTACATCCCGACTGACAGGCCCCTTTAACCGCCCGCCGAAGCTCAACAAGTATAGCACGCCGGCTACGCACAATGAGGACAAGGGATCCCCAGCAGAGAAGGGGATCCAATCTGCGCTAAGCTGCAAAAATCCCCCCTCTCGTCAGCCCAAGTATGAATCCGTCTAAGGGTTTTCGCAAATCCAAGCCTGAGAAAAAACCGGCCAGCTCCAACACTGCCAAGCGTAAGGAAGCCGCCCAACGGTACGACGAGCTGAAAGCCAAGGGGATGCCGGAGTTCAACATCTTTGCCCGCCGTCGCCAGCCCGCGCCTGGCCAGCCCAATCCTTGGCTGCCGGTGGGATCCCTGGCAGTGGGACGTTCCAGCGCCATTCACCAAGCCATTTTCCAAAATGAGGAAGAACTCAAAAAAGCAGCCGTCAGGCTGTTTCCCCGTCTCGGCAAGGTGAAAGATGACCTGGAGTTTGGGTTTCGCCTCAAGGACAAGGACTTCCAAGACGAGCCGATCCAGGTGGCGATCCGTCCCCAGCCTTCACCCCTTCAAGTCTGGATGGCCAAAATCCGAGGTTGGTTGGGCCTCTCCGGCAAAGGAACCTCCAAAAAAGCTTAGACCGCCGCAAAGGCTCTGGGCAGCCAGCCCAAAATCAGAGGGTTGACCACCTCTGGGCGCTCGTCGTGGGGGCAATGGCCTGTATTGGGAATGGGCAAGAACTGGTAGTCGATCCCTTTCACGTGGTTTTGAAAGCCGCGACCCCGTTGAATGGGTGTCCAGGGATCCCCCTCTCCCCAGAGCACCAACAGCGGGCAGCGCACCTGAGGCAATAGGGCTTCAGGAGTTGGGCCAGGGGGAGCGGTGAGAATCGAGGCAAACACCTGCTGAGCGCCCACATCACAGGAAGGGGCATAGAGAATCTCCACCAGCTCATCCGTAATGGCGGCGGGGTTGCGGTACACCTGCTCCAGAGTTGCGCGAATACGCTGCCGCTGCCGCACCCGATCGAACAAAAACGGCCCCGTCACCGGAGAAGCCGCCAGAGCGGTGAAAACACTCATGAAAAGGCGAAACATCGGGCTGAGCTCATGGGAGCGATGGTTCAACCCCCCGGCGCAGTTGAGCAACACTGCTCCTGCCGTTAACTGGGGATGCCGGGCAGCCATGATCAAGCTGAGCAAGGCACCGATGGAATTGCCGATAAATACAGCAGGCTGCTGAATGTGCTGCTGCCAAAAATCCACCAGCAACTCCGCCCACAGATCCAAGGTGTAGGGGAGGGCAGGCTTGGCCGAGCCGCCAAACCCGAGCAAATCCAGGGCATAGACCCGGTATCCTGCCGCAGCCAGCACGGGGATGTTGTGCCGCCAATGGCCGATGGAAGCCCCAAACCCATGCACCAAGACCAGCGAGGGTCCGGATCCCTGCACCACATAGCGAATGGCATGTCCGCGCCAGCTCCAGACTTGGGGAGCAAAAGGAGCAATGGCATCAACCGCAGAACCGGCAGAAGAAGCAGTCAGCACAGCCTGAAAACAGACCCAGTCAAAGATGTAGGTAGAAACTCAGAGCCATCCCTGTTCATCATAGCTTCGGAATGCCTTTGTCTCCCGTCTCTACTGCCCTGCCTGCTGCTGCAGTTGCGGGTTCAGGTGCCGCCGAGGTGGGGTTGGGCCGGTCAACATGGGACGAAAGCATGCTGGACTTCTTGGGATCCCCGCCCTTGGCTGGATGGCATAGCACCCGGGGATTAGCTTTCGACCTCATTTCGACCTCATTATTTTGTAGATTTTGTAGCTCGGCTGGGTTGAGCAGAAAGAGCGCTGGGAAGCGCAACCCGTCCAAGGAGGTCGGAGCCGGAAGCCAGTTGGACAGGTTAAGGTGAAGAGACTGTTAAGATTCTTATGGTTTTGCTGTTGCCAAGGCAACACCGCACCAACTAACATCTCGCTACACTGCGACCGCTCATGATTCATCCTCTGCTGCAACGGCTGCACCAATCCACCCTGACCCCGCTGCGGGATATCCACTGGACGCCGGAATTGTTCGGAATCCTCTTGGTGTACTTTGTGCAGGGGGCGGTGGGGCTGGCACGGCTGGCCACCAGCTTTTACCTGAAGGATAGCTTGGGCCTCAGCCCGTCTCAGGTGGCGGCGTTGATGGGCGTTGCCATGAGCCCCTGGATCCTCAAGCCCCTCTACGGCCTGCTGTCGGATACCGTACCGGTGGCGGGCTATCGGCGTCGTCCCTACCTCTTGTTGTCGGGGCTTCTGGGGTGTGGGGCTTGGCTGGGGATGGCCCTGTGGGCACCGACGGCTGGTCTGGCCACCCTGTGGATGGTTTTGGGATCCCTGGCGGTGGCGGTAGGGGATGTAATCGTAGATTCGCTGGTGGTGGAGCGGGTACACGGCAGTGACTGGGCGGGGACGGGCACGCTGCAATCTTTGACTTGGGGAGCAACGGCCTTGGGATCCCTGCTCACCGCCTATTTGGGAGGAGCGCTCTTAGCCCATTATCCGCCGCAGGTGGTGTTTGGGCTGACGGCCTTTTTGCCGTTGTTCATCGCTCTGGCAGCTTGGGTTATTGCCGATCAACCGGTGGTGTTGTCCCAGGGCTGGGATCCCTTGCAACAACAGGTGGGGCAGGTGTGGCGGGCGCTGCGGCAACCCAGCATTTTGCTGCCGGTGCTGTTTGTGTTCGTTTGGCAGGCCACTCCCAGCGCCGATGCGGCTCTTTTTTACTTTGTCACCAACGATCTCGGCTTTGGGCCGGAATTTTTGGGTCAGGTGCGCTTGGTAACCAGCATCGCCAGTTTGCTGGGGGTAGGGATCTTCCAGGTGTATCTGCGGCGGATCCCACTGCGGCCCCTGTTCGGCTGGATGACGGTGATCTCGGCAGGGTTGGGCCTGACCAGCCTCATCTTGGTCTATCACCTCAACCGGGATTGGGGTATCGACGATCATTGGTTTAGCTTGGGGGACAGCCTGGTGCTGACGGTGGCAGGACAAATTGCCTTTATGCCGGTGTTGGTCTTGGCCGCCCGCCTCTGCCCCCCTGGGATCGAGGCCACCCTCTTTGCCCTGCTGATGTCGGCCTTTAATTTGGCGGGGTTTCTCTCCCAAGAGCTGGGATCCCTGCTGATGCATGGGCTGGGGGTAACGGAGACCGATTTCAGCCGGCTGGGGCTGCTGCTGATCCTGACCAACCTTTCCACCCTCTTGCCCCTGCCGTTTTTGGGCTGGCTGCCGGAAGAGAGCATAACCCTTGGCGGAGCAGAACTGGAGGCGGAAGCCCATGCCTCTCTGGAATCCTTTCTGCGGGATGTGCAGGCAGAAGAAGCGGAGACAGCCTTGGCGATGGAAGGGGTCTCTCTGGCCGAAACCGACCCAACCTAAAGAGACTCTGTCTGGCCTCGGGAAAGGCATACAGCCTCGGTGTCCAGCCGCTAAGATGGAGGGATGAGCTGGGTAGCCCCCACAACTCACTCGGATCTTTCACTTCAGGAGGGGACCGTGCTTCATCGTAGGATCTATCAACTCAGCCGCGAAGGTAAGGATGTGTGGATCTATCTGCGGGATCAGGGACGCTGGCTGGAACGGGCCAAGATCCTCGATATCGAAGGGGACACCATCCTAGTTCGCTACGAGACAGAAGATGAGGAGGAGATCTGCTCCTGGGAGGAGATGATTCGCCTGGAAAGCATTGGAGCTGTTGCTCAGCGCCTTTCCACCATTCCCAAGGGGATGCTCAGCACGTCAGATTTGCTCACCTCAGAAGACTGCCCTCCGGCTGAATTGCTGCATCCGCCACTGTTGCCTACCGAAGGAGAAGATCATCCCAGCAGCGAGCGCCTCGTGGAGGATTACTACCTGGATCGGGAGGCTCCTGCCGAGCTGCCGGTGCGCTCCAGTGGGGAAGATCTCAAACGGGCGGATCGTGCCCGGCACGATGCTGAAGGCACGGATTGAGTTCTCCGTTTGCCAGAGCGGCGCAGAAGAGCGCTTGACATCCTCAGGTTCAGACGCCAGCTCAGAAGCCTAGAGGTGGATGGCCCGGCCACGGCCAGAAAAGTTCTCTAGAGTTCACCTTGGCAGATGAAGGGGATCCCAAGGGCGGGATCTACTTTGCCAGGCCCTCAGTTGTGCAGGGTCGGATGGTCAGTGGGCCGTAGAACTCCTCTTGGCACAGCTCCACCTGAGAGCGGGCAGCCATTAGCAGCAATGACCAGAAGACTTGAATGGGGTGAATGGTCCCGCTGCTGCCGTTTTGATAGCTTTTTTGGCAAAAGTGTTGCTGGAGATCGACAAAGCTGATCTGGGTCAGACCCTGCTGCCAAAGCTGAGCCAGCAGAGATTCTAGCTCGGCGGTGGTTTCCAAAAGGTTTTCCGGGTGGGCTAGCTGAGTGATGGCCGACAGCGCTTGCTGGCGAGAAATCCGTTGGGCCAGCGGCTTTGGGGCAGCTTCGGGCTGGTGTTCCAGCAGGGTTTCCAGCTCTTGCAGGTGGGCGATGAGTTCTTTGAGGGTGATGGGTC
>NZ_JANSHW010000191.1:0-2477 GCF_047461815.1 Synechococcus sp. R6-10 | reverse complement strand
ATCCGTACTGAACATATTATACATTATTTTCAGTATAGTTGAGCTTATTATTGACTAGAGTCATGCTCTCTCCCGGTGGTCTCTATGCTGAAATCGCTGCCTGCTCGCCCATTGTCCTGCTTTCTTGTAGCCGGCCTGCTGTTGGCAGGGGGCGTTGCGTTTTTGGCCCCCCGTTGGTTCCCGGCTCTGGCCAACGAACAGGCTGTTCCTGAGGCCGAACTGGCGCTTCGGCCCCTCTTGCCTCCGGGATCCCGGATCCTCAGCTCGCGGCGATTGAGCGACACAGAAGCGGAAATTTGGGTGGAGTCTCGGGGGGGAACCAGCCCTGTGATCATGCGGCTGAATGCTGCAGGGACTTGGGAACAGGATATGAGCGCCACCTTGGCCCGCGGAGCCAGCCAGATGCAAGCTCTCGCCCGGCAACAAACGGTGAACTTGCCTGCCGGCTTTGGCCAGACCGCCCCCGATCAACCCCCGCCGCCGGTGCCCTCCCTTCTGCAGGCTACCCAAGCTGCCTCTAGCCTGATCCCGCCAGTGGATCGAGAGCAGGAAACCCAGCGGGCCTTGAGTGGGGCTGGCCGTGTGGATCCCTTTGTGCCCCAGAACATTCGCGCTCCTGAACCGCAGATTGTCCTGCCGCCCCTGCCTCCACCTCCGGTTTTGCCCCCTCCTGGCGACGGCAATGGAGCGCCTGTAGCAGTGGCCACCCCGATCCCAACGCCTACCCCCGACCCGGCTGCCTTTGCCCGCAGTGTACAGGTTTCCGGGATGATACAGATCGGCGGCGAGTCCTTTGCTCTGGTTTCTGGCCCAGGTGTCATTCCCGCTGTGGTGCAGGCCGGGCAAAACTACCAAACCGCCAAGGTGGCCGGAGTATCGGTGCCAGAGCGACGGGTTGTGCTCTCGGAAGGGGGAGAAACGGTCGTGAAGCAAATGGAAGACACCAGCGTGATTGTAGGTGCGCCCTAGCTTCAGCAGCAGCAAGACACCGACGGTAGAACGGGCTTATTCCAAGTAGCAGCCAACTAGCAGTAAAACAGTTGGCTGGCTTGATTCCCAACTCCCCCTTCCAGAGGGGCCGGGGGCAAGGGTCAGAGGCTACTTGAACGGGCTCGGAACAACCCTAGTTGGAAGATAGGAGTTGCCAGATCTCCAGATCCCGAGATCTTGGCGGCAAGGCCGAGAAGACTTCAAAAGCGGGGTTCGCTGCTGAGGCGGGAGGGCTGCTGTTTTAGGTAGCGCAAAAACTCCCGCAGCTCGGCGTCGCTGAGTTGGTGGCGAGATTTCTTCTGAAAGCGACGTTCCAAAAACTCTTGTCCTTCCTTGCGGCCCCAGCCAATGCGCTGCATCTCCACATCCGTTTGGGCAATGATGTCCGATAGGTCATCCCCATAGGCCGCCGGCTCACTTAGACCGGGCAGCTCTGGGGAACTTGGCTTTGCAGGGATCCCTATCGACTCGGGGGCTGGAGAAGCAGGGGAAGACTGAGCGTGTCCGTTGGCCAACTCAGGAGTTGGCAGATAAGGCACCCTGGCGGCAGCAGAATCCATGCCCAAACTCAAAGAGGAAGTGGGGCGACCAAATCCTGCGTGGTGGAGGGCGCGCTTCAAGGCAGCATCTTCCGCCTCTTCGACGGTGTTCGAGCCAGCCATGCCACTGCCCAAAACCGTGTTGTTCACCACCACCTGGGCTCTGACGATGTAGATCCCTTCTTCCACCCGCAACAGATCGGTGAGCAAGCTGCCCATGGGGTACCGCTCTCGAAAGTCTTGGATCATGTTGGCGTCAGAACCTGTTGCTGCTGAAGATCTGACTACAAGCTAGCCCGAAAGTTAACTTGGCATCCAGATCTCAATCCAATCCCACCCTCAATATCGACATTGAATTGATATAAAGCGAGAGATCTCAACAAGAGGGAGCTGTCCGAGCAGATAACATCCCGGCTGGTGAGGGTATGCTATGGCCAAGGAATCCAGTTATATTAAGCAAGCGTCAACCCACGTGGCTGGCTTGGAAAACCTGAATTATCAGCAGCTCAGCCTTGACTCTTAGCTCTATTGTCGGCGCCAAGACAGATGGGGGACTATGGCCAGCGATACCATCGGGGTCAGCTCAGCGAGTTTGGGACGGGCAGCCATTCGAGAGCGCAACTACGGCACTGCTTTGCAGTTGCTCCGGCGAGCTTATCGTGCGGATCCCAGCCCAGAGAATGCCCGTTGGCTGGCCACCGCCTACGAGGAGGCGGGTTACCTTCAATTGGCCGCTCTGTACCGAGAATTGGCCCAAGAGCGCAGGGAGACTCCCAAAGCGATTCAATTTCAGGCCCCCAAACCTCCCAGCACCCTTGAGGAGCTGAAGCAGCCATCTCCTGAACCGCCGGATCGCAAGACCATTCCCTTGCCGCAGCCGATCCCACGCCCAACCCCACCCGCATCTCCTCCGGATCAGCCAATTTGGGTTTACAAGCCCACCCCCAT
>NZ_JANSHW010000190.1:0-1380 GCF_047461815.1 Synechococcus sp. R6-10 | reverse complement strand
CGCGGCGCAGATCCCGAATCTCCTGCCGCATCTCCCGCATCTCTTGGGCCATCTCGTCAGTGCGCCGTTCCAGTGCTTCTGTGCGGCGTTCGATGGCCCGAGTACGCTCGTCAAAGCGATCCAGTGCCTCGCGAAAGAACTGCGCCAGCATCGCCTGTCCCTCCCGCAGCTCTTGAATCAAAACCTGCTGGTTTTGCTGGACAAGACGCAGCTCCTGCTGGGCAGCTTGCAATTCTTTTTGGGAGGCTTGCAGCTCTCTTTGGGAGGCTTGCAACTCTTGGACGGCTTGAATCAGCCACTGTTCTTGCTCGGGCGTCATGGTTACTGAAACACTACAGAATAAGGAAATCCTACCACCACTAACTCTTCTCTCCTCCTGGGAGAGGGATCGGGGGCAAGGGATCCAAATCCAAAACCTCAATGGAGAGTAGGGAACTCGAATCCCTGACCTCTGCGGTGCGATCGCAGCGCTCTACCAACTGAGCTAACTCCCCGTAGCTTTACTAGAATAACCCGAATCCGCAGCCAAGATCTCCCCCGCCTGCAACTCCAGCTTGGGAAAGACCTTTGAGGATACCGGATCGGATCCCTTCAGCTCCAGCACATCGTACCAGCCTTCATGAAGCAGCAGCAGGCTCACCTTCTCCTCCAAGGGATCCACAACCCAATACTCGCCGATCCCCAAAACGCAATACTCTGCTTGCTTGGCCCGGTAGTCTGCTGCCCGGCTCGACTCACTCACCACCTCCACCACCAGCAGCAGCGGCGGCTCCTCTAGGCGGATCAACGCCTCCCGGGATCCCATCTCCTGCCACTGTTCCAAAGGCAGCACCACCACATCCGGGATCCGCACCGTAGCCCACCGATTGCCCCGCGGAGACTGGATCCCCAGACCTCCCTGTATCACCGTCCAGGGCAACTGCTGCCGTGCAATCTCTGCCTCGAAAACTCGGCTGAGAAAGTTTTGAATCTGCACATGCCGCCCGGTTGGAAGAGCCATGGGCACCAACTCCCCTGCCACCAGCTCATAGCGGGTATCACTGCCATCCGAATAAGCAAGGTATTCCGCCAAACTCAGGCGATCTCTTGATGGTGCAGAAACGGATCCCCTCGTCCAAGCCACAGCCGCCTCCAGAAACTGCTCTGCCACCATCCTAGCTCCCCTCTCCCTGAGGGAGAGGGGCTGGGGGTGAGGGCCACTACCGCCGTTCCAAAAAATCGCGGCGCAGATCCCGAATCTCCTGCCGGATCTCCCGCATCTCTTGGGCCATCTCGTCAGTGCGCCGTTCCAGTGCTTCTGTGCGCCGTTCCACAGCTTCCGTGCGCCGTTCAATAGCCCGGGTGCGCTCATCAAACCGATCCATTGACTCGCGAAAAAAC